>DASXNK010000060.1 GCA_036495095.1 Candidatus Dormiibacterota bacterium
GGCGGAGCGTTGGACCCGACGTGAAGGTGTATTGCACCTGCCCGATCACAATCACCGGGTTCGTGGTGTCGCTCCGGCAGGTGATGCCGAGGTAGAGGAACGTGTCTCCCGGCACCGGGACGATTGGCGTCGAGGTCACGACCGTCCAGGCCGGTGTGACCGACACCGTCTTCGAGTTGAAATCGAGGGTGCGCTTGGTGCTGACCTTCGGGTAGCTGCCCGCGATGACCTCGCACCGGACGCCGGATGTCCCCTCCGTGCGCATCCGGACGCCGATGTTCACCGGATGTGATGGCGCCAGCACCGCGTTTGCGCTCTTGCGAAAGATGGCCACCACCGGCCCCCTGGCAACAACCTTCAGGTAGTGGTCGCCCGCGGGGCCCACATAGACCTTTGTTGCCGCGGTGTCGGGCGGGTTGTCGGAGGTCAGTTCGAACCCGCCGTTCTGCTCGCCAGGTCGATTGAAATCCGTGTCGAGCGCCCCATTGTTCACGCGCCCATCTGCGGGAAGGGAGGGTTCGGGCGCAGGGGTCGGGGCGGCTGACGCGGTTGCCTGCGCCACACCCGCGGGCTTGGGCGACGAGCGGTGCAGCAGGCCGACGGTCACGAGCGACGCCAGGAGCACGGCGATCACCCCGCCGGCGAGCAGCATCGCCGTCCGCTGCGTGCCCTTCGGGGCCGCCGGAGTGGCGCCGCCGAACGCGATCGGCACCCGGGCGCGCCCGGGGAGCATGGTCAGCTGCTGGTCGCCGGCCGCCGCGGTGGCCCGCTGCGGGCCGGTCCCGGCGAGGGGCATCGGCACCGCCATCCGGCCGGTGTCGAGGGCGTCGCCGGGACGCCGTCCCAGGTGGTGGCCGGGGAGGCGGGTGGCGTTGGGATCGGCGCCGGCGTCGGACCCCCCGGCGGCCGGCGCGAACGCGAGCAGCGCCGGCACCTGCGCCACCAGGCGCTCGGCCGCCACGGCGGCGCCGGGACGCTGGTCGGGCCGCTTGGCGAGCATCTCGGAGAGCAGCTGCCACAGGGCGTCGGGCAGGCCCTCCGGCCGCGCCGGCGGCTCGTCGACGTGCCGGCGGAGGATGGCGACCGCCGCCCCGCCCGCGAAGGGCGTGCGTCCGGTGAGCAGCTCGTGGAGCACGATCCCGGCCGCGTAGATGTCGGCCGGCGGCCCGGCGTCCACCTGCTCGGCCATCTCCGGGGCCATGTACTCGGGGGTGCCGATGAGCCCGGTGGTCCGGGTGAGCCCCGGGCCGGTGGTGAGCCGGGCGATGCCGAAGTCGCTCAGCCGCGCGACGGGTGGCCGGTCGTCGCTGACCTCGAGGAGGATGTTCTCCGGCTTGAGGTCGCGGTGGACGATGCCGGCGCTGTGGACCGCGGCCAGGCCGGTGAGCACCTGGGCCATCAGCCCGGCAGCGAAGGCGGGGGCGAGCGGCCCGTTCTCGCCGAGGTACCTGCGCAGGTCGGAGCCCTGGACGAGGTCCATGACGATGGCGAGGGTGTCCCCCTCGGCCACCAGATCGTGGACACCGACTAGGTGCGGATGGTCCAGGCCGATGAGAATGCCCCGCTCCTGGAGGAAACGGGCGACCACCTCGGGATCGGCGGCCAGCTCGGGGTTGAGGACCTTGACCGCCACCGCCTCCCCGGTGCTGCGGACGGCGCCCCTCCAGACCCGTCCCATCCCGCCACGGCCGATCGACTCGAACAGCAGGTAGCTGCTGCCGAGGGGGACCGCCTCAGCGCCCCGTCCCCCTCGTCTGGCCAGGAAGTTCAGCGCCGGCCCTCCGTCAGCGCGCCCCGAGCCGGCCGCTCACGCCGGGCACCGCGTCGCTGACCGGTTGCGGCTGCGGGCGGGCGAGGTCACGGCTGCGCTGCTCCAGCTGGGCGGCATCGGTCGCCTGGGACAGGTCACCCGCGGCCCGGAGCAGGTCGTCGCTGATCCGGCTCACCTCGGTGGTGATCATGTGCAGGTCGTCGTCGAAGGCCTGGCGATTGCGGCCGCGCCAGTGCTCCCTGGCGGTGGCGGCCAGCCTGACCCGCTGCCCGGTCAGCTCGGCGAGCAGCGCGCTGGTGCGCCGGCACTCGTCGGCCACCGCCGCGGCCGCGACCGGGTCGAAGTGGACGTCCGGGGAGACCGGGACGGGCTCGGACATGGGTGTCGCATCGTGGCATCAGCGCCGACCTCAGTCAACGACCTCCTCCCAGCGGTCGGCGATCTGTGGCAGGGCACGGCGGATGCTCTGCCGGCGCCGCTCGACCTCCTCACGGTCGTAGTCGTCGCCATCGTATGCCCGCGCCTCGATCTCCCAGGTATCCGGGTTCGTGCCCTCGAACATCAGGAGGGACGCGCCTGGACCAATGCTGCCCTGCCCCGGTTCACGGTCATGGTTGTTCGCCAGGCTGATGCGCATCCCGGACGCCTCGCGCAGAAGGTCCGTTCGTCTCGAGTCGAGGTCTCCGGTGAACCTGAAGTGGAACAACTTCCGTGACATGCTCATCTCCGTCAGGGCGCAGGTCCGCGGGAACGGCGCTGCTGGTGCCGTCGGTCGCGAAATCCGCCGGAGGGCTCATCGGGCGGTCACGTCGGGAAGGTGCTCACGCGTGCGGGGGACGGCGCCCGCCGCGCCGTCCCCGCCTGCCGACCCGCGGGATCAGCCGCCGCCGCCCGCGCTCATGATGTTCTCGTTGACCCGCTGCACCGCGGTGCGCAGCTCGTCGAGCGCGGTCACGGTGCGGTCCAGCGCGCCCCGCGTCTGCGGCCAGATGCTGCCGCGAAACTGGCTCGCATAGGGGCCGTCCCAGACGTTTGGATCCGAGAGCACGTCGCCCTGACGCTCGAGCTGCTTGACCTGGGCCTCCAGCTCGCCGGCCAGGATCGCCTGCATCCTCTGGATCGCCGAGCGGGCGGCCTCGGTGGACAGAACGCGTTGCGACATGGGCATGCTCCCGTACTGGGTCGAAGGGGCCGCCATGGTGGCATCGTGACGGGGCACAGTCAACAACGCCGCAAACGTGGTCCTCACGTCTCGGCGCAATCGCACGAGTGCGCGCCGGGCGGTCGCCGCGGCGGCGCGGAGCCGTGAAACCCGATAAGCTCCGCCGCCCGGACCAACCGCGATCGAGGGGATCGGCGTGCAGCTCGTTCTCACCGGCGGCGACTGCGAGCGCGAGCTCGACCTGCGCATCAACGAGAGCTCG
Organism: Candidatus Dormiibacterota bacterium; assembly: GCA_036495095.1. Taxonomy (NCBI): domain Bacteria; kingdom Bacillati; phylum Candidatus Dormiibacterota; species Candidatus Dormiibacterota bacterium. Next base: position 3,196 of record DASXNK010000060.1, read on the forward strand.
GCGACGGTCGCTGATCTGGCTGTCGCATTGGGCACCGCACCGGCTCAGGGACTGCTCATCGGAGACCACGTCGCCAGCCCCTCGCTGGGAATCGGCGAGGCGGGCCTCCATGAGGGGGCGGAGGTACGAACCGCCACCGGTCCGGCGTTTGCAATCCCCGCCGAGGCCGGAGCGGCAATCGAGCTGCGGGTCATCGGAGGTCTCGACGCCGGCCGGGCGGTGCAGCTGCACCAGGGCGAGGTGACCGTCGGCCGCGACCCCACCTGCGACGTCGTCATCGGCGTGCCCACGGTGTCGCGGCACCACTGTCGACTGCGGGTCGGCCCGGGGGATATCACGTGGGTGAGTGATACCGGGTCGCGCGCCGGCTGCTGGCTGGAGGGCGCGCGCCTCGAGGGGGATGCCCCCCTCCCCGCCGGCGCGGTGCTCGAGGTGGGCACGGTGCACCTCGCCGTCGCCACCGGGGCCGTCCAGGACCGCCCCGCCGCGATCGATCCGCTCCGCTACGCGACGGCCGCGGGCACCATCCCGTTCAACCGCCCACCGCGGTCCACCGAGCTGCGCGCCGAGGTCCCCCTCACCCTTCCGAAGGCGCCGAGCGAGGGCAGCAAGCCGATCTTCAGCGTCGCCGCCATTGTCTCCCCGCTCGTCCTCGGCGTGGTGATGATGGTCGCGCTGCAGAACGTCCTGTTCGCGCTGTTCACCCTGCTCACTCCCGTGATGGTGTTGGGCAACTGGTACGAGAGCCGGTTCCGCAACAAGCGCTCGCTCCGCAGGGGGATGCGCGACTTCCAGGCGGCGCTGGCCACCCTCCGTGAGCAGCTCGCCGGGCAGCGACGCGCCGAGGTCGAGCGGCGGCGCGCGGCCGGGCCGGACCTCGCCGAGGTGCTGCGCCGGGCGACGGCGCCGAGCGTGCGGCTCTGGGAGCGGCGCCCCGGCCACGGCGACTTCCTCGAGCTGAGCGCCGGCCTCGCCGACCTTCCCTGGACGCCGCCGGTGGTCGACGACCGCACCACCCCGGCTCCCGAGGTGTCGGCACTGCTGGTGGAGTTCTCCACCCTGCCGCTGGTGCCCGCGCCGGCCGTGCTCGCCAGGGGCGGGGTGGTCGGCATCACCGGCGACCGCGAGGCTGCGCTCGCCCTCGCCCGCGGGCTGCTCTGCCAGGTGGCCACGCTGCAGGGGCCCGCCGACGTGCGCGTCGCCGTGCTCACCGCCGCCGACCAGACCGCGGTCTGGGACTGGACCAAGTGGCTGCCTCACACCCGCGACCGCGCCGGCGCCGGCGGCGCGCGCCTGCTCGCCGCAGGGCCCGAGGAGTGCGACGCCCTGCTGCGCACCCTGCTCGGGGGCGGGGCCAGGAAGCAGGGCCCGGTGACGCTCGCGGTGATCGACGACGACAGCCTCACCGCGGGACGGCACGCTCCCGCCCGGGCTCTGCTCCGCGGCGACGGCGGCCCGGCGGCGGGCATCGTCATCGCCAGCTCGGCCGACCGGCTGCCGGCACTCTGCACCACCGTCATCGAGGCCACCGGCGCCGACGGGCTGGCGACCCTGACCCGCCCGGCCGAGGGCGAGCGCGTCGACCGGCTGGTGATCGGCGGCCTCGCCGAGCCCACCGCCCGGCGCTGCGCCCGCGCCCTGGCACGGTTCGAGGACCCCGAGGTGGGCGACGCCGGGGCGGCACTTCCCGACCTCACCTCCCTGCTCACCCTGCTCGACCTGACCGAGCCCACCCCCGACGCCCTGCTCGAGCGCTGGCGCCGGCCCCACGACGGGCCGACCCTGGCGGCGCCGGTGGGGGTGAGCGAGGAGGGCACCTTCGTCGTCGACCTGGTCCGCGACGGCCCCCACGCGCTGGTCGGCGGCACCACCGGCTCGGGCAAGAGTGAGCTGCTGCGCTCGATCGTCGCCTCGATGGCGACCGTGGCCGATCCCGACCACCTCACCTTCGTGCTCATCGACTACAAGGGCGGCAGCAGCTTCGACGAGTGCTCGCGGCTGCCCCACTGCGTCGGCGTGGTCACCGACCTCGACGAGCAGCTCGGCGAGCGCGCGCTGCGATGCCTCGAGGCCGAGCTGCGCCACCGTGAGCGGGTGCTCCGCGAGGCCGGCGCCACCGACCTCCCCGACTACCTGCGCCGGCAGCAGCGCGGCGAGGTGGCGCAGCGGCCGCTTCCCCGGCTGGTGGTGGTCATCGACGAGTTCGCCACCATGGTCAAGGAGATCCCCGACTTCATCGACTCCCTCGTCGGCGTCGCCCAGCGGGGACGCAGCCTCGGCGTGCACCTGATCCTCGCCACCCAGAAGCCGTCGGGCGCGGTGAACGACAACATCCGCACCAACACGAAGCTGCGCATCTGCCTGCGCGTCGAGGACCGGCAGGACTCCACCGACGTCATCGACGTCGCCGACGCCGCCGACATCGTCCGGCTGGGACGCGCGTGCGTGCGCCTTCGGCCCGGGGAGGTGGTGCTCATCCAGACCGCCCTGGTCACCGGCAGCAGCGCCGGCGGCACCCAGTCGCCGGTCGATGTCGCCCCCTTCCGATTCGGCCGCTCGGCCCGGGCGGCGACCTCCGCCCGCACCGCCCGCGACGGCGCCAGCGATCTCAGCCGCCTGGTCGAGGCCGTGGACGGCGCCTTCCGGAGCGCGGGGATGGCGCTGCCGCGCCGTCCCTGGCCGGACGCGCTCCCCGACGAGCTCGACCTCGACGCGGTCTGCCCGGTGCCGGCGTCACCCCATCCCTCCAGCACCGCCGCGGCGCCAGGCCTCGCCAGCTTCGTGCTCGCCGACGACCCGGACGCGCAGGCGCAGTATCCCCACGGGTGGGACCCGGCCCGGGGCAACCTGCTGGTCGTCGGCAACGTCGGCAGCGGCACCACCACCACGCTGGCCAGCCTCGCGCTCGCCCAGGCGCGGACCCGGGGTCCCGACGACCTCCACCTCTACGTCCTCGACATGGGCGCCGGCGACCTCCAGCCACTCGCAGGCCTGCCCCACACCGGCGCCTATGTCGGCCCCCGCGAACGGGAGCGGCAGATGCGCCTGATCCGCCAGCTCCGCGGCGAGCTCGACCGCCGCAAGGGACGCGGCTTCGCCGGTGCGGGCGACGATCCGATGATCCTGCTGCTGATCGACAACCACTCCGGCTTCACCGCCGAGTACTCGGACATCGCCACCGTGAACGTTGTGGACGATCTCGGCCGCATCTTCTCCGACGGTCCCGAGGTGGGGATCCTCACCGTGCTGAGCGGCGACCGTGCGGGTGCCATCCCGCCGGCGCTGGCGTCGCTCACCCAGCAGAAGCTGCTGCTCCGGCTCTCCGACGCGCAGGAGTACTCGGCCTTCGGGATCACCCGCCGCCAGGTGCCGCGATTCACACCCGGGCGCGCGCTCCTCGCCGAGACGGCGCAGGTGGTCCAGGTGGCCCGGCCGTCGCCCAGCCTGACCGCGGCGGTGGCGGCGACCGCCTCCGCGGCACCGGTGGCGACGCGCTCGGTCCCCGACGTCGGGGTGCTGCCCGACCAGGTGGCGGTCACCGTCATCGCGCCGGCGGCCCGGCTCGGGGCGCCCCCGTGGTTCATCCCCCTCGGCATCGGTGAGCGTGACCTCGGCCCCGCGGGGCTGACCCTCTTCGAGGGTGACCACGCCCTCGTCGCCGGTCCGGCCCGGTCGGGGAAGAGCTCGGTGCTCTGCATCATCGCGGAGGTGGTGGCCCGCGCTCAGAGCGGTATCGTCTGCGCCGGCATCGCCCCGCGGCGCTCGCCGCTGCGCGAGTCCCCGGACCTCGACCACCTCGCCGCCGACCCGGCCGAGGTCGGAGCTCTGCTCGCCGCCATCGCCGCCGACGGCCGCCCCCACGTCGTGCTCATCGACGACGCCGACGCCCTCGACGACGGCGACGGCGCCATCGCCACCCTGCTGCACCGCGGACGCCCCGACGTCCACCTCGTCGTCGCCGGCCGCGCCGACGCGCTGCGACCCCTGTACGGCCACTGGACCCAGACGGTGCGGGGATCGAAGCTCGGCCTGCTGCTCCGTCCCAACCTCGACCTCGACGGCGAGCTGCTGGGAACGCCCCTCCCCCGCCGCGTGCCGGTGGCGATGGGCGACGGCCGCGGCTACCTGATCGACAGCTCGGGGGTGGACATCCTCCAGGCGGCGCGGCCGACTCCCGGCCGTGTGCTCAGCGGCGCGCCCGTGCAACCACCGACCTCGCCGCCCGCGCAGTCGACCGCTGCCGAGAAGGCGGAGGGCACGTGGTGACCTGCGCGGCCGGCGACAACCCCTTGGCGGCTGCCTCCCTCTCCATCGCTGGAACGTGGGCGTGGGCGTATCACGTCCGGGGGCACTCGGGCCCACCGCGGGGGTCGGATGAGCACCGCCGGTGACGCCGGGTCCGGCGCCACCAGCAGCGCCGTTCCCGCCGACCTGCGCGCCTACTCCCAGGCGGCGATGCAGATCGACCAGCACATCCACGAGCTGGCGCTGCGGCTGGGCCACGTGCTGGACGCCTACCGCGCGAGCCGGCCGGAGTTCGGCCATCCGATTCCGCGGATCGAGGACGACCTGGAACTGCACGCGCGGCGGTGCCTCGAGATCGACAAACGGGTGGGCCAGATCGCCGCCGCCTTCGAGCGGGCCGGGACGGTGCCTCAGAGCGGGACCGGCGGAGGCGGCGCCGGCCAGCCCGTGGTGGTCGCCGAGGCGGCGATCACCGCCGCGCTGGAGGAGGCCCGGCGGGCCGCGGCCGCGCCCCCGCCGCCGAAGAAGAAGGAGCACCACGACCACGCCCTGCTCGGGGGCCTGATCCATGCCGTCGAGCACCCCGGAGAGACCCTGAGCCATGCCGCGTCGGCGGTGGAGCACGCGGCCTCGGACGCGCTGGGAACAGTCGAGCGCGGCGCCGAGCATCCCGGGGACACCGCGGCGGCGCTGGCGACCGGCGCGGAGCACCTCGCCGGCTCAGCGCTGCACGGGCTGGAGTCGCTGGGCGGCGGGATCCTCCACGCCATCGAGCATCCCATGGACACGCTGTCGAGCGCGGAGCAGGCGGCGGAGGACTTCGTCACCGGCTTCGCGACGGGCGTGAAGGACATGGCCCAGGCGGCGATGCTGCTGGCGCGGGTGATCCCGGGCACGCCGATGTGGATGGCGAGCATGGCCGTCGACCCGGCGGGGACGGTGAAGCTGCAGGAGCAGTTTGCCAAGGGCCTGGCGCACATCGTCGAGCACCCCGTCGACGCGCTCGGAAACATGATCGACGTCAAGGACCTGCAGAGCGGCGACTACGCGAAGTGGCTGGGCCACCTCACCCCGGACGTGATCGTGACCGTGCTGACGATGGGGGGCGGCGGTGCGGCCGCGGTGGCCGGCGAGGGGGTGGCGAGGACCGCCGGCGAGACCACCGCCGAGCAGGTGGCGACGTCGGTCGCCGAGGACGCCGCCAAGGTCGCCGGCGAGGGAGCCGTCAAGACCGCCGGCGACACGGCCGCGAAGGGTGCGGCCGAGGCGGCCGCCCGGGACACCGGCGCCGCTGCGGAGGACGCTGGTGCCGGCGCGCGGGAGGCCTCGGGCTGGCGGGGACCGGAGGGTGATCCTCCGCCGCCCGGGCCGGAGGGTGGCGGCCCCCCGGGCGGGAAGCCCGAACGCTGGCCGGTGGACGACTCCGGGTACCGGCTCCAAGCGCGCGACATCGACTTCCTGGGGCTGACCGGGCAGCAGATCGACTGGCTGATGGAGCGCCAGGCACCGCTGGGGATGACGCCCGAACAGTTCTCCGAGTTCAGGTCGAGCCTGCTGGACGCCCTCCGCAAGGAGGGCATCGACCCTGCCGCGACCGACATCCGGCTGCACGGATCGGCGTCCAGCGGCTTCTCGGGCATTCACAAGACGCTCCCGACGGAGGCCGAGCTCGCCGGCAACCCAGAGGCCCTTGGACGGCTTCGCGAATGGCTCGCCGACGACCCCAACCGCCCCCTGCGCCGCCCCTTCGACTCGATGCACCGGCTCGGCCTGGAGGATGTCCGGAGCGACTACGACCTGAACATCTCCAACGACCGAATGGTGGAGATCGCCCGGTCACGATGGGACCCGACCAGGTTCAAGGGAGAGATCACGACCGGTCACGGATACCTGAACAAGGTCCTGATGAACTCCACCTTCCCGGAGCTGACCGCCTGGTCGCGGAGTTGGTCGCAGGCGCTCGGGCGTGACGTCTCCCATGCCGTCTTCCCCGGAACCGGGCCCCTGGACACAACCGGCATCGGAAGCGGCATCTCGGTGCACTTCCAGGAGACGGACTGGATCGTCCACCCGCCGAGTGGCCCGTGACATGCCGATGAACCGCCTGCTCGATGTCTGGCTTCGGGGTGAGCTGTCGCAGTCCAGGCTCGACCGACTTCGTGAGCTCCTCTCACTGACCCGCAGAGGTCGTCTCACCGACGCCGAGGACGCGGAGTTCGGCTACCGGTACCTGGGTGAGGACGCACCCGATCGGACGGTGCTGCAGCTGTACCGTGACGGCGACTCGCTGTGGAAGCTCAGTCTCGAGTATCAGGGAGAACCGCCGTCACCGGAGACGGTCGAGGAGACGCGGCGAGCGATCCTGACGGCCGCCTCGAAGCTCGGACTCGCGGTCGACCAGATCTGGCCATCGGCGGAGGGCCTATGAGTCCGGGGCTCGGTCCCCCCATCCCGCCGAGTGGATCAGGTGCGCGGCCGCGCCCCACGGGGTGAGGTCGTTGCGTTCCATGTCCTGCGAGAAGCCGTCGGCGAGGATGAGAAGATGGCGGCGCAGCATTCCCAGTCCCGGGAAGAGCGTCCCCACGATGCGCAGGTACTCGGCGGCCTCGTCCTCGCCGTGGAGCGCCGCGACCACGCCACGCCGGACCAGCTGCGTGAGGGTCGCCCATCCCTGGTCGTCGAGCCCGCTCAGCTCACGCCGCACGCCCCTGTAGTCGAGTGTTCCCACGCACTCCTGCTCGACGTCCGCGCCGACCCGCGCACCGACCAGCGAGCACCAGAGGCCGAGCAGCCAGAGCAGCCCGTAGACGACCCGCTCGGGGCGCGCCGCCGCGAGCCCGTCCAACTCGATCTCGGCATCGCCCTCCCTGATCGGGTTGCACCATGCGCGCACCAGGCCCTCGAGGGTGACGAGCTCGGCCGCACTGGTGAGGGATTGCGCCGGTCGCCGGATGCTCGCGACCCGTCCGGTTCGGCGGTCCTCGATCTCAGCGGTATCCACGCACTGCCTCCCGCAGGATCCTACCCGGACGGCGCGACCAGGGCACCTGCTCGGGATAGGGTGTAGACGGCGTAGGGCCGCCGGATCACGGGCTGGGCGACGTTGCGCACCGGGCAGCCTGCGCGCGTCCGGCCCTCCTCGGTGCCGTGGTGCGCGTGCCCGTGCACGGCGAAGTGCGCACCGCCGGCGTCGACGGCGGCACCGAGCAGGTGCACA
>DASXNK010000061.1 GCA_036495095.1 Candidatus Dormiibacterota bacterium
CGAAAGGGCCTTTCCCTGCAAGGATGTGGCGGAGCGAGAGGGATTCGAACCCTCGATACGAGTTACCCCGTATACCGCATTTCCAGTGCGGCGCCCTCGACCAGACTAGGCGATCGCTCCGCCGCGCATTGTACCGGGGGATCGGCGGCACTCCCGGCGCCGGGCGACTACTCGCGGTGGGCCCGCTCCCAGGTGCCGGCGGCCCAGATCGCGACCACCTCCCGGTCCTCGTCCCGCTCCCTGGCGAGACCCCACACCGTGAGCACCCCCTGGACGTCCACGGTCAGGGCGTCCCCCTGGCCGTACCGCTCGCTGTCCGGCATCCGCATGCCCTGCACCCTGATCGCCATGGCTCCGCCTCTCCTGCTGGCGGGTGGAGAGCGAGCAGGATCGCGGGCAATTCGAGGCCCTCCACATCGAACATCTGTTCGTATCGTCGCAGCCTCGACCGGTGGCGTCAATACGTAAGATCAGAGGCGGAGAGGTGTCCGAGTGGTTTAAGGTGCCGCTCTCGAAAAGCGGTGTGGGTGAGAGCCCACCGGGGGTTCGAATCCCCCCCTCTCCGCCAGGCGTCGCCGCCTGGGAGGCCGAGAGGTGCTCTGGATGCGATGGGACAGGGCGCGGTGCGCCCAGGTCACCCGGTTCGCGCCGCGGTGACGGCGGTCGACGTCGCGGTCGCGGGCGGCGGCCCGGCCGGCATCCTGCTCGGCCTGCTGCTGGCCCGGCGCGGGGTGCGGGTCGTGGTCCTCGAGAAGCACGCCGACTTCCTCCGCGACTTCCGCGGCGACACCATTCATCCCTCGACCCTGGAGGTGATGGACGACCTCGGCCTCACCGACCGGCTGCTGCAGATCGACCACCACAAGGAGGCCCGGATGCAGCTGGGGTTCGGCGGCGAGCGGGTCACCCTCGCGGACTTCCGCCGCCTGCCCACCCGCCACCGCTACGTCGCCCTGATGCCGCAGTGGGACCTGCTCGAGTTCCTCAGCACCGAGGCCGCCCGGTACCCCGGGTTCGAGCTGCGCCGGCAGGCGGAGGTGACCGGCCTCCTCGAGGAGGACGGCGCGGTGCGCGGGCTGCGCTACCGCGGCACCGACGGCGAGCACGAGGTGCGCGCCACCCTGGTGGTCGCCGCCGACGGCCGTCATTCCCGGGTGCGCGAGGCGGCGGGGCTGGTGCCGGTGGCGGGCGCGCCGCCGATGGACGTCCTCTGGGTCCGGGTCTCGCGGCGGGCCACCGACCCGGACGCGTCCGTCATCCAGATCGGCGGCGGCACCCTACTCGTGCTCATCCACCGCACCACCTACTGGCAGCTCGGCTACGTCATCCCCAAGGGCGGCGACGCCGAGGTGCGGGCCGCCGGCCTGGACGCTCTCCGGAGCCAGGTCGCCGGCGTCGCCCCGTTCCTCGGCGACCGGATGGACGAGATCCACAGCTGGGAGGACGTGCACCTCCTCACCGTCGAGTCCAACCGGCTGCGCCGCTGGTACCGGGCCGGGCTGCTCTGCATCGGCGACGCGGCCCACGCGATGTCTCCGGTCGGCGGCGTGGGCATCAACCTGGCCGTCCAGGACGCGGTGGCCGCCGCCAACCTCCTCGCCGAGCCGCTGCGGACGGACCGGCTCACCGAGCGTGACCTGGCGGCGGTGCAGCGACGCCGCCAGCTGCCCACCGTGGCGACCCAGCTCGTCCAGGGGCTCGTGCAGCGGCGCATGTTCGCTCCGGCGGAGCGCGGCGCGACCCGGTCCGTCCCCTGGGCGCTTCGCACGCTGCCCCGGCTGCCCGTGCTCCGCGACCTGCCGGGGCGGCTGGTCGGGCTCGGCTTCCGCCGCGCCCACGTCGAGGGCTGAGGCCGGCCTCGGCCGGTCAGGGACAGCCGGCGTGCACCGCGGTGGCGGGCGACAGCACCCGGGTCATCGCCGGGTCGCTGCTCCACAGCCGCCCCATCCAGGCGAGGCTGTCACGCACCTCGACCGCCCAGGCGTCCCAGCCGTGGGCCCCGGGGACGATCTCGGTCTGCAGCGGCGACCAGCCCAGCCCGTGGAGGGTGCCGGCGAGCCGGTCGCTCTCGCCGCGGAACTCGCGGTCGGCCGAGCCCGCGCCCACGTACAGCGGAAAGCGGCGGGTGGCGGGCACCGCGGCCACGGTCAGCGCCGGGCTGTTGGCGGCCACGACCTGGCCGAACAGGTCGGCGGGCGCGGTGAACACCGCCGAGTAGCTGGCCACCCAGCTGAAGGCGCCGGGATGGCGGAGGGCGAGGTTGAGGGCGCCGAACCCGCCGGCGCTGACCCCGGCGATGCCGCGCGCGGCGGCGCCGAGGGTGGAGAAGCGGCGGTCGACGGTGGGCAGCAGGCGCTCGACGAACCAGCTCTCGAGGTTGGCGCCGTCGACGGTGTTGCCCCACCACGCACCCCCGGCGCTGTTGCCGTCGGGGAACACCGCGATCAGCGGCGGCAGCTGGCCGAGCGCCTCCATGCGGTCGAGCAGCGCGGGCAGCAGGGCGCCGCTGCCGGTCCAGTCCGGCGCCGCGCCCGGCGAGCCGTGGAGGAAGTAGGCGACGGGCAGGCGTGGGGGCGGCGACCCGGCCGCGACGGCGGGGACGTAGGCGAGCACCCGGCGACCGTCGACCGAGAACCCGTCGAGGTGTCCGCCGGCCGCCTGGGCGACGAACGGGCCCGCCGACGTGCTCGAGGAGCAGAGCGGGGCGATCGCCATCGCGGCGGTGGCGGGCATGGCGACCGGCAGCGACAGCCGCGGTGACCTCGCGGTGAGGCCGGCGGCGAAGGACACGCCGGCGAGGGTCACCGCGCAGATGAGGAAGGCGAGCGTCGCGTAGCGCGAGGACGCCGGCGGACGCGGATCCCGCCAGAGCCACCCATCGCGGCGCGCACCCCGCCTCACGACGAACGCGCCGGCGGGCACACCCACGAGGACCGACCCCGCCGCGGGCTCATGCTCAGACCCCCCCTCTCTCGTTCAGCGCCACGGTAACCCTACCCAGTGCGAACGTCACCGTGCGCGAGATCCGAAGCCGGGAGTACCTTGATGCAACGCGGCGCACCAGATCCTGGACCCCTTCGTGACCGGCATGCGATCCCGCCGCGGCCGTGGAGGCGGATCGTGTGGCACGACGGGAACCCGCCTCACACCAACCCCACCGAGGACCGTGACCCCATGGACCAGCTCATCCTCGCCGCCCGCGACGTCGTCGAAGCGTGGGACAACCACACGCTCGAGCTCGACGTCGCCATCCGCCGGCTCGCCGAGGCCCTCGGAGACCGGGCCGCGGAGACCCAGATCGTGGCTCAGGGGCTGAGCGCCGCCGGCGTCGGCTGACCCGGCGGCCGGCTCAGCCGGCCGGCGCGCCCTCCACGGCCACGAGCACGTGGGTGCCCGCGTCGAGGATGCGGTGCAGTCCCTCGACGGTCGGGGCGCCCGCCATGTCCCAGCGCTCCACCACGAGCGGGGCGAGCAGGTCGACCTCCGCGCCGGTCACGAACCGCGCCGTCCCCTCGACCCCGGGACCGCCGCCGGGGACGCTGAGCCGAACCCATGGATCCCGCCGCCAGCGCTCGGCCTTCACCGAGTGGGCGTCGGTGAGCAGCAGGACCATGCCCGGCGGGGCCACCGCGAACCAGGCCCGCACCGAGCCCCGGCGGCGAGGGCCCCGGGACGTGACCAGCAGCTCCTCCTCGCCCTGGAGCGCGGCGAGGAAGGCGGCGGGGAGCGGTGTGACAGAGGGGTCGGGCATGGCGCTGCGCGTCATTCTCGCCCGTGCCAGGTTCGTTACACGGCTGTCCCCGGGGCGTGGCCGGGCATCCGACCGACCGCCACTAGGCTCGGTGCATGGAAGCTGGATTCGCCACCACGATCAGGAGGAGCGCGAAGCGCCGCCTCATCGGCCTCTCGATCTTCTGGACGGCCTGGGCGCTGGTCCTGGGGATCGCGAACGGCGTCGGATTCATCGACGGCGCCGTCGCCGTCAACTTCGTCCGCTGACGGGCTGGTTCGGAGCGATTGTGACCATTGTGTCGCACACCGATCGCGTCACCGCCACACCCCGGTCATCGATCGCAACCCGGACGTATCCTCGGTATGACCCCGGCGGGCCACACCCGGCATCACCCAGCAGGTAGGACCGTGCGACGCATCATCGTGACCCTCCTCGCCACCGCCTGTGCCATCACCGCCCTCAGCGGCTGCGGCGCCCCGGTCGCCGACGCCGGCGCCGGCACCGCCTCGATCGCCGTCGCCGGCCACTGATCCGGCACTCGCGGCTCAGCGGCCCGCCCGCCGGTCCCTCCGGAGGGCGGCGAAGAAGCCGCTGAGCAGCTCGCCGCACTCGCCGGCGAGCACGCCCTCGACCACGGCGACACGGTGGTTCCCGGCGGGATGCCGGAGCACCTCGTAGGCGCTGCCGTCCGCCCCCTTCTTGGGATCGCGGGCGCCGTAGACGCAGGCGTCCACCCGTGCCTGGACCATCGCCGCGGCGCACATCGGGCAGGGCTCGAGGGTGACCACCACGGTGACGCCGCCGAGCCGCCAGCCGCCGAGCAGCCGGGCGGCGCGGCGCAGCACCAGCATCTCCGCGTGGGCGGTGGCGTCCCGGGCGCGCTCCATGCGGTTGGAGGCGGCGGCGATCACCCGTCCCCGGTGCACCGCGACGGCGCCGACCGGCACCTCGCCGCGACGGCCCGCGTCCCGCGCCAGGCGGAGCGCATGACCCATCCACTGCTCGTGGGGCGCGCCCTCGGGCGTGACCACGACGGCCACCGGGGCGCCTAGCCGGCGACGGCCAGCGGGATCGGCTTGAGGTCAGGCCGCTCGGTCACCCGCATCACATCGTCGACGAAGCGCACCCGCTCGAAGGTGATGCAGTTCACCGGACAGTGGTCCTCGCAGATGCGACAGTTGGTGCAGCGGTCGTAGTTGATGAAGATCTGCCCAGCGTAGCCGCCCGACTCCGGGTCGCCGCCGGAGGTCTCGCAGACCAGGGTGTCGCCGCCCGAGGAGCGCTCGCGGTCCTCCCCGAAGACCACGACGTCGATCGCCTTCTCGGGACAGACGTCGTCGCAGGCGCCGCAGAGCACGCAGACCGTCCTGTCGTAGTGGTGCACCGAGTCGCACTGGAAGCAGCGGATCGACTGGACGATCGCCTCGCGGTCGGTCCAGGGCAGCTCGCACTCCGACATGTCGTAGCGCTTGGAGGCCTCGAGGATCGGCGGGTCGGTGCGGGCGAACACCTCCGACTGGCGATGGTCGTCGGTGCGCTCCACCACCGTCTGGTAGAGGCGGAAGGAGTCGTCGTCGGCGTCCTCGCCGAGGAACTCGCGGATCGACCGGGCGACGCGGTGCCCCCAGCCGACGGCGTCGACGATGAACGACGGGCCCTGCACGCAGTCGCCGCCGGAGAAGAGCTTGGGCACCGAGGTGTGGCCGCCGCGGTCGGCGGCGAGCAGCCCGCGCGGCGTCACCGGGGCGATCTCGGACGGCCGCTCCATGATCTGGCCGGACGCGAAGATCACGTAGTCGCAGTCGACGCGCACCCGCTCGACGCCGGCCTTCTCCTTCACCGAGGAGAAGATCACCTTGCCGGTCAGCGGGTCGAACTCGAGTGGCTCGAGGGGCGCGAAGGAGACACCGGTGACGTTGTTGTTCGCGTCCTTGTGGATCTCCTTGACGATGATCCCGCAGGCCAGCCGCAGCCCGATCTCCTTGGCCTCGTGGAGCTCGTTGCCGAAGGCGGGGAGCCGGTCCTCCGGCTCGATCGCGCACATCCAGACCTCGGGGCAGCCGAGCTTGATCGAGCTCTGCACCGCGTCGGTGGCGATGGCGCCGCCGCCCACGCACACCACCCGGGTCTTCCCCGGGACCATGTGCTCGGGGATCCGGTCGTAGCTGATGATGCGCAGGAAGCGCATCGCGTCGATGACCTGGGTGGCGTCCTTCCCGGGGACGGGCAGGATGCGGCCCTGCATCATCCCGATGGTGAGGAAGACGGCGTCGAACTCGTCGATGAGGTCCTCGAGACGGACGTCGTCGGGCCCGGTGCCGACGTTGGTGTTGGTGCGCACCTCGATCCCCGTCGCCAGGATCATGTCGAGCTCCCACTGGAGCTGGGCGTGGTCGAAGCGGAAGGGCGGGATGCTGGTGCTGAGCAGGCCGCCGACCTTGGCCTCGCGCTCGAGCAGGACGACGTCGTAGCCCTGGACGCGGAGGTCGAGGGCGCAGGTCAGCCCGGCGGGGCCGGCGCCGACGATGCACACCCGCCTGCCCTTCGGCGGTGCCAGCTTGTAGTCGACCCAGAGGCCCTGCTTGAACGCGAAGTCGGTGGAGAAGCGCTTGATGGAGCGGATCGTCACCGGGTCCTCACCCGGGTCCCAGCCGCGCTTGCAGTCGGTCTCACAGGGATGGTTGCAGAGCCGGCCGAGCATGCTCGGGAACGGGTTGGTCTCGTGGATGACCATCCAGGAGTCGACGTAGCGGCCCTGGCTCACGTAGTCGATGTAGGTCGCGATGTCCTGCTTGATCGGGCAGTTCCGCTGGCAGGGGCTCACCGGCACGTTGAACCCGAGGTCGCGGTGGCCGGCGAGGATCTTCATCGGCGCCTTGTCGACCACGTTGGAGCCGATCTCGGCGAGCAGCTGGGCCTCGGAGACCACCCCGACCGGAGCGCTGCGGCGGCTGAAGACGCCGCCCACCGGCTCGGTGATCAGCACCGCACCGGCGCCGGCGTCGACCATCTCGCGGGCTGCGGCGAGGGGCGTCTCGCCGCCGTCGAGGCGCGGCAGCGGCCGCAGCAGCTCACCCGCCCGGGTGCGGTGGAGGCCCCGCTCGGTGGCGGGAAGCACCGCCTCGAGACCCACGCTCCCGAGGATCTCGCCGTCGTCGCGCACCACCAGCAGGGGCAGCGGATGCTGGGCGAGGAGCGGGACCAGGATGTTGGCGATGGTGTCGAGGGGATCGCACTGCGCCCCCAGCGGCTCCATGATCTCGCTGAGCACGTGCATGTCTAGTCCTCGAGCCCGGCGCCGGCGGCGAGCCGCTCGGCGGTGTGGGCCGCGATCTCGCGAAGGGTGATCATCCCCACCGGGCGCACGTCCTCGTGCATCACCAGCGCGAGCTGGCGGCCCGCCTGGCGGAGCACCGCCGCCGCCTCGCCGAGCAGGCTGTTCTCGTCGACCAGCAGCGGCGGGGTGCGCAGGACGTCGCGGGCGAGCACCTCGGTCACCGAGGGTCGCACCACGTCGCTCCCGCCCAGCTCGACGCCGCCCTCGACGTACTGGTCGAGGAGGTCACGGGAGCGCACGTATCCGACCGGCCGGCGGTCGATGAGCACGGGCAGCTCGACGAGGTCGTTGTCCGCCATCAGCTTGGCGATGGCGTCGATGGGGGTGCTGGGCAGGCAGAAGGCCACCTCCGGGCGCATCACGTCGCGCACCGCGGGGTTGGCCGCCTCCGGCGCCAGCTGGTTGGGGTCGAGGCTGCTGCGATCCGCCATCGGTCGGGTCAGCCGCCCGCGCCGGTCGAGGCGGACTGCTCCTCGGCGAACCGGCGGAGGACGTCCTGCCACGTCTCGGTGGGCGACTCGGCCTCGAGGGCGGCGCGGGGCAGGCTGCGGTTGATCCGCGCCCTGGTCCGCTCGATCTCGCGGTCGCGGCGCTTGTTGGAGGCGCTGCGCGCGGTGCTCAGCGCCTTCATCGCCTCGGACTCGACGGCGGCGATCGACGCCTCGTCGTTGGCCGAGCG
>DASXNK010000062.1 GCA_036495095.1 Candidatus Dormiibacterota bacterium
GCAGCCGGGTCTGCCGGCGCGCCAGCAGGTCGGCGATCGGGCCCTGGAAGAGCAGGCGTCCGTGGTCGAGGACGACCAGCCAGTCGGCGAGCTGCTCGACCTCGCCGAGGAGGTGGCTGCTCACGAACACGGTGGTGCCGCGCTCCCGGAGCGACCGGAGCAGGGAGCGCATCGCGATGATGCCCGCCGGGTCGAGGCCGTTGCTCGGCTCGTCGAGCACGATCAGCTCGGGGTCGGGAAGCAGCGCGGCGGCGACGCCGAGACGCTGCTTCATGCCGAGCGAGTAGCGGCGGTATTGATCGCGGGCGCGATCGGTGAGGTCGACGATCTCCAGCACCTCGTCGACACGCCCGCGGGTGTACCCGCCGAGGCTGGCGAGGACCTCGAGGTTGCGCCGCCCGCTGAGCGCCGGATGGAACGCGGGTCCCTCGATCAGCGAGCCCACCCGCGAGAGGTACGCGGCCGGGTTGCTGACATCCTCGCCCAGAACCTCCGCGCTGCCGCCGCTGGGACGGATGAGGCCGAGGAGCATGCGGATCGTGGTCGTCTTGCCGGCGCCGTTGGGTCCCACGAAGCCGGTGATCGACCCTCTCGGCACGTCGAGGTCGAGCCCGTCGACGGCGCGGACGCCGCCGTACATCTTGGTGAGCCCGGTGCTGCGGATGGCCCGGACGGCGATGCCCGGCGACCGGAGGGGCGATGGCCGCCCGCTGTCGTCGTCGACGTCGGGATCGAGGAGCGGTGCGACGGATGCCATGCTCGGTGGGTCTCCTGAGCGGTGGTCGGGTCGCTCCCCATCATCGGCACCGCCGCCGCTCCTGTCGTCCATCTCCGAGACGATCCTGGTCATCCTCGAGGATGAGTCTCGAGGAGGACCTCAGCTGCCGGGGATGACGAAGCCGGTCTCGTAGGCGAGCACCACCGCCTGGGTGCGATCGCGCAGGCCGAGCTTCATCAGCAGGTGGGCCACGTGGCTCTTCACCGTCGCGGTGCTGAGCACGAGCTGCTCGGCGATCTGCTGGTTGGTGTACCCGCGCGCGATCAGGCGGAGCACCTCGCCCTCGCGCCCGCTCAGCTCGCCGAGCACGCCCGGGTCGGCCCGGCGGGGGGAGGGCAGGGCGACGAAGCGCTCGATGAGCCGCCGCGTCACCACCGGCGCGAGCAGGGCGTCGCCGGCGGCGACGGTGCGGATGGCGGCGGCGAGCTCAGCGGGCGGGACGTCCTTGAGGAGGAAGCCTGCGGCCCCGGCGCGGAGGGCGTCGTAGACGTACTGGTCGAGGTCGAAGGTGGTGAGGATCAGGATGCGGGTGGGTGGGTCGCCCTCGAGGGACGTGATCCGCCGGGTCGCCTCGATGCCGTCCATCAGCGGCATGCGGATGTCCATGAGGACGACGTCGGGGCGGGTCTCGGCGGCGAGCGCCACCGCCTCGGCCCCGTCGGCGGCCTCGCCGACGACCGCGAGGTCCGGCCGCGACTCCACGACCATCCGGAAGCCCGCCCGCACCAGCGCCTGGTCGTCGGCGATCAGGACGCGGATCGTCTCCGGTCCCTCCGGGACGCCGGCGGTCCCGGCCTCAGGCGGGATCACGCGGCCAGGAGCCCGTGGGCAGGTGGGCGACGACCCGGAAGCCGCCACCGGGGATGCGGCCGGCGTCGAGCCGGCCCCGGAACAGGGCGACGCGCTCGCGCATCCCCACCAGCCCGCGACCCGCGCCGGGCAGGGAGGTGGGCACGGTCGCGACGCCGCCGTCGTCGACCACGCTGAGCTCCACACCGTCCTCCGTGTACCGCACCGTCACCTCGGCACGGGTCGCGCCCGCGTGCTTCAGGGTGTTGGTCAGCGCCTCCTGGATGATGCGGTACGCACAGACGTCGAGCGCGTCGGGCAGCGGTGCCGGCGGGCCGTCGACACGCACCCGCACGTCGAGCCCCGCCGACCGGCTCTGGGCGGCGAGCTGGGCGAGCTGACCGAGGCCCGGCTGCGGCGCCAGGGTCACCCCGTCGCCCTCCTCGCGCAGCACCCCGACGACCGCGCGCATCTCCGCCAGCGCCTCGCGGCTGGTCGCCTGGATGGTCGCCAGGACGGCGCGGGCACGCGCCGGGTCACGCTCGGCCAGCTCCTCGGCGGCGCCGGCCTGCACCGCGATGGCGCTGACGTGGTGGGCGACGACGTCGTGCAGCTCCCGCGCGATCCGCGCCCGCTCGGCGAGGGCGGCGCGCTGCGACACCACGGTCTGCTCGCGCTCGAGCCGCTCGGCGCGCTCCTCGAGCGCCGCGAGGTAGGCGCGACGGGTGCCGATGTTGTCGCCGATCGCCCAGGCACCGGCGACGAGGATGGTGTCCGCGACGAGGTCGTGGAGCGCACCGCTGCGGCCGAGGAGATAGGCGACGACCAGGACGAGGCCGTTGCACCCGGCGACCGCAAGCGCGGCCCCCAGGGCCCGGGGGCGCGGAGAGCGGGTGGCCACGGTGAACATGGCGACGACCAGGGCCGGGCCGCCGAGGCGCAGGTCGGGGGTGGCCTGCACCAGCCCCACGACCACCGCGCTCTCGACGGCCGCGAGGACCGCGACCGGCCAGCGCCGGCGCACCAGCAGCGGAAGGCTGGACCAGAGTGCCAGCACGACACCGAAGGCGCTGGCGGACACCACGTGGCGCTCCTCGCGGACGCCGACGGCCCAGGCGAGCGAGACCGCGGCCACGAGCACGGTGAGGCCCACGTCGAGAACCCGATCGCGGATCGATCCGGCGTCTGCGCGCTGCGCCGGCGCGGTCCTGGCCATACCTCCGAACCGTACGTCAGGGACGGCCGCCGGCGCATCGCTCCGCAGACGTCATCCCCGAGGATGACCTCAGCGCCGGCGCTGGGCCAGTCCGACCACCGCCACCGCCCCGGCGCCGAGGGCGAGGAGCAGGAGGCCGGCGTCGAGAGCGACGGCGGCCGCGCTCACCTGGACCGCCCGAGAGGCGGCGAGGCCGCCACCGAGCACGCACGTCACCACCACCGCGATGCACATCCGCAGCGTCGCCGGCGTCACCCACGTCCTGCGGAGCGACCCCGAGCTCGGCCGCGACGCCATCGCGAGCATGAACAGGTCCGCGACCGGGACGGCCGGAGCCGCCCAGCGCGGCAGTGCGGGCACCGGCCGGTCGGGGACCCGGGTCAGGCGGTTCGCCATGCCGGGATCGTACCGGCGCGGCGCGACGATCGCGTGGCCCTTCGCTCACGATGCGCCGTCGGCGCCGGCGGGGATCGGGATCTGGGCGGCGATGAGGCTGGCGAAGATCCGCATCACCTCGAGCCCCGGATCCGACAGGGGAACACGGCGTTCGCTGTCGCCGCCGAGGGTGCCGAAGATGCTCCCGTCACCGAGGATGACCGGCACACCGACGGAGGTCCGCCGATCGTCCGGCGGCGCGAGGGTGCCGCACCCGGACGCGCTGATCGGCGAGGAACCGCGGCTGAACAGGGTCTCCTGGTCGCCCCGCTCCCGGTGGAGGCGGGTCAGGTACACGGAGTCGAGACCGGTCAGCCGCTGCAGCTCGACGAGCAGCCCGCGGACCAGGTCGTCGACCGGCGGCTCCAGGGCGGTCACATGGAGGGCGCTCTCCAGAGCCGCCCAGCGCATGTCCTCGATCGGTGGCAGCGGTGAGACCCGCAGCATCGGAGGGATCAGGTCCGGCTCGACCGCGCGGCTGATCAGGTATCCCTGCAGCTGGCCACAGCCCTGGCGGACGAGATACATCCGCTGCTGCTCGGTCTCGACCCCCTCGGCGACGACCTCGAGCCCGAGCCCCAACCCCATGGCGACCGTGGCCGACACGATCGGGCACTCCGAGTCCATGCTGGTGATCCGGGTGATGAAGGAGCGGTCGATCTTGAGCATGTCGATGGGAAAGTCCTGCAGGCGGCTGAGAATCGAATAGCCGGTGCCGAAGTCGTCGATGGCGATGTGGACCCCGAGCGCCCGGATCTCCCGCAGCATCGACAGCGCCTCCCCCTCCTGCTGCACCGCGGCGCTCTCGGTGAGTTCCAGCTGCAGCAGCCGGGGATCGAGCGGGGTCTCGCGCAGCACCCGGCGCACCTGCTCGAGCAGCGCGTGGCCGGCGAGGTCCCGTCCCGAGACGTTGACGGCGATCGACACCGGCCCGGCCCCGGATCGCGCCCAGGCGCTCGCCTGGCGGCACGCGGTGTCGAGCACCCAGGCGTCCAGCTCCACGATCAGCCCGCTCTCCTCCGCCAGCGCCAGGAACGCGTCCGGCGCCAGCAGCCCCCGCCGCGGGTGGTTCCACCGGACCAGCGCCTCGACGCCGACCACCGCGCCGCTCCGGCTGTCGACCTTGGGCTGGTACCGGAGGACGAACTCCTCCCGGGAGATCCCCTCGCGAAGCTCCTGCTCCAGGGTGATCCGGCCGAGCACGGCGGCGTGCATCTCCTCGGAGAACAGCCGGTGACGATCCTTGCCGGCCGCCTTGCCGGCGAAGAGGGCGACGTCCGCGTTGCGCACCACGTCGGTGGCCGCGGCGGCGGCATCGCCCGAGAGGGCGATCCCGATGGTGGCGCCGAGGGTGACCGAGCGCCCGGCGACCGCGAACGGCCGCCGCATGGCGAGGACCATGCGGCCGGCGACCTCGACCGCCTCCCCCTCCCCCACCAGGTCCTCGAGAAGGATGCCGAACAGGTCGCCGCCCAGCCGCGCGGCGGTGTCGGCCGGCCGCACCCCGGCGGCGAGCCGGCTCGACACCTCGAGGAGGAGCTCGTCGCCCGCGGAGTGGCCGAAGCCGTCGTTGACGGTCCTGAAGTTGTCGAGGTCGAGCATGAGCACCGCGTACCGGCGCGAGCTCCGCAGCAGCCGCCGGTGCACGTGCTCGACGCGGTCGTGGAAGAGCGCGCGGTTGGGGAGCCCGGTCAGCGAGTCGTGGAACGCCTGGTGCTCGAGCTCGCGGTTCAGCCTGATCCGCTCGGTGACATCGTCGATGACGGTCAACCACACCCTCAGTCCCTCGAAGTCGACCTCGCGAACCTGGATCTCGACGTCGAAGGCGCGCCCGCTCTTGGTGCGATGGCGGATCCCCTGGAACTCCCTCCTCCCCTCGACGGCGATGGCCGCGGCGATCTCGGTGAACTGCGCGTGCTCGTCCGGCCAGCGAAGGTCCGGAATGGCCATGACGAGGAGCTCCTCCTGGGTGTAGCCGTACTGGACGACCGCCGCCTGGTTGGCCGCCAGGATGCGGAAGGTGCCCGCCTCCCACACGAACATCGGCTGCGGGTTGTCCTCGAAGAGGGCGCGGAAGCTGCGCGCCCTCTGGACCAGCTCGGCGTGCAGCCGCACCTGCTCGGTGACGCGCTCCTCGGCGCGGCGACCGGCGACCTCCGTACGCCGGCGCACCAGGCGGTGCAGCGCCAGCGCGCCGGCGGCCGCGACCGTCACGACCAGCCCGCTGGAGAGACGGAAGGCGATGACCGGCAGCAGGGGACGCACCCGCATCAGGGTTGTGGTCACGCTCCTCCAGGGATTGCGACTCACGGATCACCGCCGCCAGGTGCACGCAATCGTCGATCCGCGCGCGACAACGAGGGATGCTTTGCGACAGTGTACTCCAATCGGCGAGGTCCGTCTCAGATCGACGCAGATTGGACGTGGGCGACCGCCACCGCGGCTGACCGCGGTCACGCGCTGTTGAACCGTCGGGTTGGGTGACTGCAGTCACCAAAAACACTGCGACCCCGGTCACTCCCGTTCCAGCTCAACGATGGCGGCCTCCTGATGGAAAATCCCACCCCACCACATCGACTTGCGGAGACGCTGCCGCCGGGATTCACGACTGCTCCGCGCCAGCCTCACGGGCGGTTCTCGAAACCGCAAACCCGGCGAGCCGGAGAGGCAATCCAGGCGATCCGATTCCTGTCACCGTGTCCCGGTACGTCGGCACCGGCCGCGCCCGGCTCGTCGAGACGTTCCCCCCAGCCGGGGGCGCGCACCGTCGCGGACACCCGCTGAGCCGGGACGGATCCGGGGCAGTCTGCACAATGGCGGGCGGCGTGCCGGACAGTACGCTCTGAACCATGGTGGCTGGTCGTGGGGGGAGGTGTGGTGTCACTCTCACCGCCGGCCTCGAGCCGGCGCGATGGGACGGCCGTCCCGGCGCGCACCCGGCCGGCGTCGCACCCGCCCTTCTCCAGGTTCGCGACGTCAGCCTGGCCTTCGGCGGGGTGGTGGCCCTCGACCGGGTCGGCTTCGACGTCGCGCCGGGCGCGATCTGCGGGCTGATCGGGCCCAACGGTGCGGGCAAGACCTCGATGGTCAACTGCATCACCGGCGCCTACCGCCCGGATGCCGGCGACATCGTGTTCGACGGGACCAGCCTGCTCCGCACCCCCGCCCATGGCATGGTGCGACGGGGCATCGCCCGCAGCTTCCAGAACCTCCAGCTCTTCGCCTCGATGTCGGTGCTGGAGAACGTCCTCGTCGGTGACCACGTCCGCATCGACGGCGCCTTCCTCACCGCCGGGATCCGCGCCCCCCGGGTGCGGCGGAACGAGGCGTCGGCTCGCGACCGTGCTCGGGAGGCGCTGCGCACCGTCGGCATCGAGCGGCTCGCCGACCAGCCCGTCGCCGCGGTCCCGTACGCGGCGCAGAAGCTCACCGAGATGGCCCGTGCGCTGGTGTCGCGGCCGCGCCTGCTGCTGCTCGACGAGCCCGCCGGCGGGCTGAGCCGCGGCGAGGTCGACGGCCTCATCGCGCTGATCCGGCGGGTTCGCGACGAGTACGCCCTCGCCATCCTGCTCATCGAGCATCACATGAACCTGGTGATGTCGCTCTGCGACCGCATCGTCGTCCTCGACTTCGGCCGTGCGATCGCGACCGGGACCCCCGCCGAGATCCGCACCGATCCCGCGGTGATCGACGCCTACCTCGGCATCGACGAGGACGAGGACGATGCTCGAGCTCACTGACGTGGTCGCGGGGTACGGCGGCAACACCGTCCTCCACGGCGTGTCGCTCACCGTCCCGGAGCGGTCGATCGTCTGTGTGCTCGGCGCCAACGGCGCGGGCAAGACCACGACCCTGCGTGCGATCTCCGGGACGGTCCGGCGCTCGGGGGCGATCCGCCTCGACGGCCGTGCCATCGACCGGGCGTCGGCCGAGCAGATCGCCCGCTGGGGGGTCGCCCACGTCCCCCAGGGGGGCAGCGTGTACCGGAGGCTCACCGTGGAGGAGAACCTGCGGATGGGCGCGCACCTCCGCCGCGACCGCGACGTGCGCGCCGACCGGCATCGGCTCAGCGACTACTTCCCCTGGTTGAGCAGGCGGTGCGACCAGCTCGCCGGCACGCTGAGCGGCGGCCAGCAGCGCATGCTCGCCATCGCCCGCGGCCTGATGATGCGCCCGTGCCTGCTGATGCTCGACGAGCCCTCGCTGGGGCTCGCCCCGCTGGTCGTGAAGGAGGTGTTCGAGGTGGTGCGAACCATCAGCGCCGAGCTGGGGATGGCGGTGCTGGTGGTCGAGCAGAACGCGCGCCTGGCGCTGCGGTCCGCCGTGCACGGGTACGTGCTCGAGGCCGGCGCGGTCGCCGTCTCCGGTCGCAGCGAGGTGCTGCGCGCCGAGGACTCGGTGCGCCGCTCGTACCTCGGCGACTGAGATGCGCCAGCTCAGCCAGCAGGTGGTCAGCGGCCTCGCCTCGGGCGGCATCTTCGCCAGCCTGGCACTGGCCTTCGTCCTGGTCTACCGGGCCATGGGGGTGGTGAACTTCGCCCAGGGCGAGATCGCGATGTTCACCACCTTCATCGCCTGGTCGCTCCTGGAGACGGGGATGCCCTACCTGGCGGCGTTCCTGCTCGCCGTGGTCGCCGCCTTCGCCATCGGGGTCGGGGTCGAGCGCACCGTCATCCGTCCGGTCGAGCGCGGGCCGGTGCTGGCGACGGTGATCGTCACCATCGGGCTCGCCACCGTCTTCAACGGGCTGGCCGGCGCGATCTGGCTGTACATGCTGAAGGCGTTCCCCAGCCCCTTCAGCGCGCGCACCGTCACCGTCGACGGCGTCGCCATCAGCTACCAGGACCTCGGCCTGATCGGCGCCTCGCTGGTGGTGATGGTGCTGATGTACGGGTTCTTCCAGCGCACCCGCCTGGGACTGGTGATGCGCGCCGCCGCCCTCGACCCGGTCACCAGCCGGCTGCTCGGGGTGCGCGTCGGCTGGATGCTCGCGCTCGGCTGGGGGCTGGCGGCGATGGTCGGCGCGGTCTCGGGGATGATGGTGGCGCCGGTCGTGTTCCTCGAGCCGAACTTCATGCAGACCGTCGCCGTCTACGCCCTCGCCGCCGCGGTGCTGGGCGGGATCGACAGCGCGCTGGGCGCGGTCGTCGGCGGCGCCATCGTGGGCGTGACCGTGAACCTCGCCGGCACCTACCTCGGCTCGATCGGGGCGTCGCTGCGGCTGGTGGTGGCGCTGGCGATCATCGTCGGGGTGCTGGTGGTGCGGCCCTCGGGGCTGCTCGGACGCCCGGACGCGCAGCGCGTATGACCGGCGCGCCGCCCGCCGCCGGCCGGCGCCGTCCGCTCCTGCCCGGCGCCGTCGCCCTCGGCCTGCTCGCGGTGCCGCCGCTGCTGCTCCCCGACTTCGTCACCTACGACCTCGCCTACGCCGGCGTCTACGCGATCGCGATCCTCGGACTGGTCCTGCTCACCGGGTTCTCGGGGCAGATCTCGCTCGGTCAGGGCGCCTTCATGGCGATCGGCGGCTACGCGTCGGCCATCCTCGTCGCCACCGCCGGGTGGAGCCTCTACCTCACCATCCCCGTCGCCGGTGTGCTCGCGACCGTCGTCGGCATCGTCGTCGGCATCCCCGCGGCACGGCTCACCGGCATCTACCTGGCACTGGCGACCTTCGCGCTGTCGCTGGCCGCGCCCGCGCTGCTGAAGGAGGCCGTCCCCCTCACCAACGGCGCCCGCGGCATCGTGGTGAGCAGCGCCGCGCCGGTGGGGCCGCTGACCCAGGAGCAGTGCCAGTACTACCTCTGCTGGGGGATCGCCGCGCTGCTGCTCGTCTTCGCCGTCAACCTCGTGCGCGGCCGCTTCGGGCGCGCGCTGGTGGCGGTGCGCGACAGCGAGGCCGCGGCGCGTGCGTCCGGGATCAACGTGCCCCTGTACCGCGCCGCCGCCTTCGGGATCTCGGCGTTCTGCGCGGGCATCGCCGGGGCGCTGCTGTCCGATCTCGCCGGCTTCGTCAACCCCGACAGCTTCGGCCCGCAGCTCTCCATCACCGTCCTCGTCGGCGCGGTGGTCGGCGGCGTCGGCTCGATGCTCGGCCCGGTGCTGGGGGCGCTGTTCGTCGAGTTCCTGCCGATCCGGGCACAGGACATCCCCCGGGTCGGCACCGCCGCACCCGCGGTGATCGAGGGGGTGCTGCTCATCCTGGTCGTGCTGGTGGCGCCCACCGGTCTCGCGGGCCTGCTCCAGCGCGCCGCCGCGAGCACGCAGCAGCGGTTCTCTCGCCGCCGCACGCCGCCCGCGACCGGCGCCGAGGCCGCACTCCTCTCCGCGGAGCTGCGCGGGGTCGCCATGGTCATCGAGGCTCACAGAGCCGAGGAAACGGAGGTCAGGCAGTGAGATGTCGCCATCACCGGCCGGTCGGCGCGGTCATCGCCGCGGTGGCGGTCACCCTGAGCGCCTGTGGCGGCGGCGCCGCCACGGGAGCGGCTCCGCACGGCGATTCCACCGGGGTGACCGCCGGCTCCATCGTGCTCGGGACGACGTTCGCGCTGAGCGGGCCGGCCTCGGCGTACGGGGTCATCCCGAAGGGCACCCAGGCCTACTTCCAGTACGTCAACGACCACGGCGGGGTGAACGGGCGCAGGATCGACTACCGGGTTCTCGACGACGGCTACAGCCCGCCGCAGACGGTGCAGCTGACCCGCCAGCTGGTGCAGCAGGACAGGGTGTTCGCCATGGTGGGCGGCTTCGGGACCCAGCAGCAGATGGCGGTGCGCCAGTACCTGAACGACAGGAAGGTGCCGCAGCTCTTCGTCACCAGCGGCGCGTCGACCTGGGGCGCCGACTACCGGAGGTACCCCTGGAGCATGAGCTGGCTGCCGACGTTCGCGACCGAGTCGAAGATCTACGCCGACCACGTCAGGCAGATCGCCCCCGGCGCGAGGATCGGGGTGCTGTACCAGAACGACGACTTCGGCCAGGACTACATGACCGGGCTCGAGCATGGGCTGGGAGACTCCGCCCGCCAGATCATCGACCGCGAGCCCTACGACGTCAGCGCCGCGGACCTCTCGTCGCAGGTGGCCCGGCTGCGCGGCTCGGGTGCCGACACGCTCTTCATCTTCGCCACCGCGCGGTTCGCCATCCAGACGATGGTGAGCGCGTACAGGCTCGGCTGGCACCCGCGGATCATGCTGTCGTACACCTCCGCCGCCTCGACGATCATCAACGCCGTCGACAGGGCCGCCGGGTCGGCGGACGCCACCGAGGGCATCACCAGCGTCGGGTTCGAGCTCGACCCCGGCAACCCCGCCGACGCCACCCTCCCCGGCATCCCGCTGTACCAGCAGATCATGACCAGGTACCTGCCCGGCGCCGACCAGAGCAACGTCTTCTACCTCACCGGGATGAGCAACGCCTACATGGTCGTCGACGCGCTGCGGCGGGCGGGCGCGGACCTCACCCGCGAGGGGCTGATGCGGGCGGCGGCCAGCCTGAGCGAGTCGTCGAACCCCTTCCTGCTCCCCGGCGTGGTGGCGAAGACCACCGCGACCGACCACTTCCCGATCACCCAGATGGAGCTCGGCCATTTCCACAGGGGCGTGTTCCAGCTGTCCGGCACCCTCGAGGACACCCGCAGCACCGTGCTCGCCCTGGTCGGCTCCTGAACGGCGGCGTCTAGCGCCGGCGGGAGCGGCCCCTCAGGGTCAGCAGGGTGGCGGCGGCGAGCAGCGCCACCGCGGCCACGGCCACGGCGGCGTACACCAGCGTGTGGTCGGGGACGACCACCGGCACCACCGCGTTCGAGACCACCAGCGCGATGGTGCCGAGCGCGGTGACGTTGGCCGCGTAGCTGTCCGGGGAGGTCCCCAGCGGCTGGGTGTCGAGCCTCATCCACTGGCCGTCGGCGAACCGCTCCAACACCGGGTTGGGGGTGCCCGCGGGGCCGCGCAGCACCACGGTGACCTGCTGTCCGGGGCGGAGGGCGAGCGGGGTGCCGTTGGCGGAGACGACGAACTGGTAGACGTTGCCGTCGAGGCGGCCGTCGAGGGGCAGCAGCCGCGGCGACGGCGCGCAGAGGATGGCAACCCGGATGGTCACCGCCCCCGGCGGCACCGCGAAGGCGTTCGCCGGGGCGAGCAGCTCGGCCTGGGGCGGCTGCTCCTCGGTGCCGTCGGCGATCGCCGGGCTCTGGCCGTTCACCACCGGAAGGTTGTGGTCGATCGTCGACGGCGGCTTCTGCTGAGCGTCACCGGGGGGCGGCTGGCAGTACCGGTAGGGTTCCGCGGTGGCGAGGCCGTCGTAGAGGGCCGGCTGCGACGCCGGCCCGGCGAGCCACGCGACCGCGAGCAGCACCGCCCCGGCGGCGAGCACCGCCGCGGGACGGCGGCGCGACCGTGACCCCAGCATTCGCGCAACCCTACCCAACGAGGTCCGGTGGGAGTGGGACTTTCGCCGGGGCGTGCGGTACATCATCAGTCGATGTAGCATGTCCATCTGACGCGTTGCCGGCGACATCGGGAGGAGGGTCGATGGCCACGGTCCTGGACCAGGAGCAGCGCGGCGATGCGCA
This sequence comes from Candidatus Dormiibacterota bacterium, assembly GCA_036495095.1. Taxonomy (NCBI): domain Bacteria; kingdom Bacillati; phylum Candidatus Dormiibacterota; species Candidatus Dormiibacterota bacterium. The sequence goes on from DASXNK010000062.1 coordinate 11,788, forward strand.
GAGCGACGAGGGCTTCCGCTCGCTGACCGCCCGGTTGAACCGCGCCTCGGTCGAGAAGCACTTCGACGCCTACACCGACGTCGACTGGGACGCCCCCGAGTGCGCGCTCACCGCCGACGACCCGCGCCTCGAGCTGCCCGACTTCGACCCGCTGGCCACCACCGAGTGGTACCGCTCCCAGCCCCGGGAGGTGCGCTCGCGGGTCTGCCTGTACCGGGTCGCCGCCTACATGAAGATCGGCTGGCACTTCGAGAACCTGCTCCAGCGCGGCCTGCTGGCGCGGGCGATGCAGCTGCCCAACGGCACCCCGGAGTTCCGCTACATCCACCACGAGCTGATCGAGGAGTCGCAGCACACGCTGATGTTCCAGGAGCTGGTGAACCGCTCCGGACTGCCGGTGCGGGGCATGCCCGCCCTGGTGCGGGTCCCGGTCGCGATGCTCTCCATCCCGGTCGCGAAGATGTTCCCGACGGTGTTCTTCGTCGCCGTCATGGGGGGCGAGGATCCGATCGACCACATCCAGCGGATGCTGCTCCGCGACGGCATCGAGCACCCGCTGGTGGAGCGGATCATGCGCATCCACGTGACCGAGGAGGCCCGTCACCTGACCTTCGCCCGCCATGTGCTGCGCCTCGAGGTGCCCCGGCTCAGCCGGTTCCGGCGCACCGTGCTCTCGCTGCTGGCGCCGCTGGAGCTGTCGCTGCTCGCCCACATCATGCTGGTGCCTCCCGCCGACATGGTGCGCAACTGCGGCATCCCGCGCGCGGTGGTGCGGCGGGCGTACCGCTCGCCCGAGGGGCGCCGCTTCATCGCCGACTCGGTGCGCAAGAGCCGCCAGCTCTGCGCCGAGCTGGGACTGCTGACCCCGGTGTCGCGGCTGGTCTGGCGGCTCGCCGGGGTGTAGCTGCCTGCCCGGCTAGACTCGCGCCGATGCGCACCAGCTTCCGCATCCGGCAGTCGTCGCGGCTCAACCTCACCGGCTACGAGGTGACGGTGTGCGACCGCTCCGGCGAGACCCTGCATCCACTGCGCGGCGACGCCGCCGACGTCGCCTGGCTCTTCGAGACCGACAAGGGCGCGCGGGTCCGGGTCCTCGGCGGCGTCCACGTGGTCGACGGTCGGAGCGTCCCCCCGGGCCAGACGCTCCCCGGCCACAGCGAGTACGTCGTGACCGGCGACCCCGAGGACCGGGTGCAGTTCACCGCCGTGACCCGCGAGGGCTCGATGAACTACGAGGGCCGCGGGCTGCGCGACCCGGGTTCAGGCTGAGGCCTTCTCCGCGACCACCACCGCCACCTCGGCGGGGGCGCCGAGCCCGCCGTCCTCCGCCACCGCCACCGCGCCGACGTGGGCGACCATGGCGTCGCGCACCTCCCGCTGCTGCTCGGGGTCGAGGCGGTTGACGTACAGCCCGGACAGCGGGCCGCCGAGGATGCCCGCGTCCGCCGCCACCTCCGCCGAGGGGAAGCGCATCCGGCCGCCGACGGCCTCGTCGTGCAGCACGGTGAGCCCGGTCTCGGCGACCATCCGCGACAGCACCCCGGGGAGCCCGTAGAAGAACATCATCGGGCACACGCTGGCGTAGTAGCGCGCCCGGCTCTCGATGAGGTCGATCACCGGGGAGAACCACACCCGCGGGGCCGCGCCCCAGACCACCACCATCAGGCGGCCGCCGGGACGCAGCACCCGGGCCATGTGCCGGAGCGCCGCCCGCGGGTCGTAGCAGTACATCAGCCCGAAGCTGCAGGTGACCACGTCGAAGGCGGCGTCGGGCTGGGACAGCCGCTCGGCGTCGTCGACGGCGAACCCGAGCCCCGGACCGGCGAAGCGCGCCGCGGCCTGCGCCACCATCGGCGGCGCGAAGTCGAGGCCCAGGGTGCTCCCCCGGGGCAGCCGGTCGGCGAGCGCGCGGGCGGTCACCCCCGGTCCGCAGGCGATGTCGCAGCCGTTCCCCTCCGGGTCGGGCGCGAGCAGGTCGAGACCGCGGGCGGTGAAGGGGGCGGTGCGCTCGGTCCAGAGCCGCTCGTACTCGCCGGCGATGCGCCCCCAGGCGTTGCGCATCCCGGTCTTCTCGGCGGGCTCCTCGGGCGGAGGCGGGTCGACGTCAGCGCTCATCGATGCGAGGTAGTCTGGCATGCGGCCGTCCCCTGCCGAGAACCGGCGCTTGACCGGATCGGGGTCAAGCTGTCAGTTTGGACAGGAGAGCGAGGTCACCGATCCACGACCCCCGGCGTGCGGGGGCCAGGGCCGGCGCCGGCCGGCCGACGAGGGGACGGCACGATGAGCGGAGAACACCGCGACTGGCGGAACGCCGGAGAGACGTTCCGTCCACGCAACCTGCTGCAGCCCTGCCTGCTCATCCTGCTGGAGGAGGAGGCCGGCTACGGCTACGAGCTGAACCAGCGGCTCGAGCACCTCGGCGGCGTCCGCTGGGACATGCCCGCCGTGTACCGCGCCCTCAACGGGCTCGAGGACGGGGGGATGATCACCTCCCACTGGGAGCGCTCGGAATCGGGTCCGGGGCGGCGCTGCTACGCCACCACCTCCACGGGCCGGGAGGTGATGGCCGGGTGGGCCCGGGAGCTGGCCGACACCGACACCATCCTCCAGACGGTGCTGCGCCGCTACGAGGCGGTCGCCCCGGAGCCGGCGGCTCGCTGAGCGGGCCCCCGGCGAGGCCGGACCGGGGGTTGCGGCGAACGCATGTTCGCCCGTAGAGTGGAGCGCCCATGGAGACGCCGCCCGACAGCCCCTACTACCGCCCCCGCGCCCGTGAGCGCATCTACCGCGGCCGCTTCCGCGTCGAGGACGGCATCCACGAGGTGACCGTCGACGGCTGGCGGCCGCTGGTGCACATCGTCCGGCAGTCGCCCGAGGGCTTCGCCTGGGGCTACGACGGGCCCAGCCCTCAGGACCTCGCCCTCGCCCTCCTCGCCGACGCCCTCGGCGAGGACCCGGAGCCAGGCTGGAACGACGGCCGGACGCTCAGCGACGACCTCTACCGCACCTTCCAGCAGGATGTGCTCAGCCGCGTCCCGGTGGGCAAGGGGTGGATGCTGCGGCGCACCCACATCCTCCGATGGGTGGGTGAGCGGGTGCCCGCCTGCCGGGCAAGGAACGGCGCCGAGCCGGTTTGACCCTCGCGGTCCCGGCTTCCAGACTGGGGTGCAGGCCCGTCATGGAGGACTGCCATGCGCAGCGTCAGCGACCGTCCCGCGACCGAGAGCGGCACCTTCACCCTCGGCGGCGACCTGGTGGTGCACCGCCTCGGCTATGGCGCGATGCAGCTCACCGGGCCCGGGGTCTGGGGTGACCCGCCCGACCACGACGAGGCGATCCGGGTGCTGCGCCGCGCCGTCGAGCTGGGGATCGACCTCATCGACACCGCCGACTCCTACGGCCCGTACGTTGCCGAGGAGCTGATCGCCGAGGCGCTCCACCCCTACCCGGCCGGCCTGGTGATCGCCACCAAGGCGGGCCTGGTGCGGACCGGGCCGGACCGGTGGCATCCGCTGGGACGGCCCGAGTACCTCCGCCAGGAGTGCCTGATGAGCCTGCGCCGGCTCCGCCTCGAGCGCATCGACCTGTTCCAGCTGCACCGCGTCGACCCGCTGGTGCCGCTCGAGGACCAGGTGGGCGAGCTGCGCGCCCTCCAGCAGGAGGGGCTGATCCGCCACATCGGCCTCTCCGAGGTGACCGCGGAGCAGATCGAGCAGGCGCGGCGGATCGCCGAGATCGTCAGCGTCCAGAATCGCTACAACCTCGCCGACCGCGAGCACGAGGCGGTGCTCGACCACTGCGAGCACGAGGGCCTGGGGTTCATCCCCTGGTTCCCGCTCGCGACCGGACAGCTGGCGCGGCCGGGCAGCCCGCTGCAGACCATGGCGGACGAGCTGGGGGCGACCCCGGCGCAGCTCGCCCTCGCCTGGCTGCTCCACCGCTCGCCGGTGATGCTCCCCATCCCCGGCACCCGCTCCGTCGCCCACCTCGAGGAGAACGCGGCCGCCGCCACCCTGCGCCTCTCGGCCGAGCAGGTGGATCAGCTCTCCCGGCTGGCCTGAGCCGCCACCGGTCCGGCGTTCACGCAGTCACGGAGCGGCCGGCCCTCGTCGAGGCGGCGCACGTTCTCGACGACGCGCTCGGCGATGCCGCGGTAGGAGACGTCGGTCACCCCCGCGATGTGCGGGGTGGCGAGCACGTCGCTGCGCCCGGCGAGCGGCGACCCGGCGGGCAGCGGCTCCTGGTCGAAGACGTCGAGCGCGGCGCCGGTGAGCAGGCCGCGGTCGAGGGCGTCGAGCAGCGCCGCCTGGTCGACGACGCCGCCGCGCCCGGCATTGACGACGCAGGCGCCGTCGGGCAGCAGCGCCAGCGCGCCGGCGTCGATCAGGCCCCGCGTCGCATCGGTGAGGGGCAGGCAGAGGAAGAGGCAGTCGCTCTGGCGGAGCAGGTCGGGCAGCCGGTCGGCGCCGCCCAGCCAGTCCAGCCCCAGCCGGGCGGCGAGCTCCGGGTCGCGCCGGCGCCTCACCCCGATCAGGCGCATCCCGAAGGGACGCAGGCGGAGCGCCAGGGCCTGGCCGATACCGCCCAGGCCGACGATGCCGGCGGTGCGACCGGCCAGGGCGCGGCCGATGGGACCGCCCCACGTCGACCCGCTGCGGGTCCCTCCTGCAGCACCGGCAGCCGGCGGCTCACCGCGATCGCCGCCATCACGCACCACTCCGCGACCGATTCCGCGTTGCCGCCACCTCCGGCCGGAACATTGGCAACCAGGATGCCGCGCCCGGTCGCCGCGGCGATGTCGACGCCGTCGAGCCCCGCGCCCCACTGCTGGATCAGGCGCAGCCCCTCGACCGCGTCCATGAGCTCGCCGTCGACCCGGCTCATCGCCGGCACCAGCACCTCGGCGGCGTGACCGCCCTCGCGCAGCCGCGAGACCGGCACCATCTCGACCGATACGCCCGGGAGGATGGCCTCGAGGTGCTCGCGGATGGCGGCGAAGGCGGTTCCGGCGACGGCGAACCGGGTCGGCGACACCGCCCCATTCAAGCAGGCCGCGCCCTCCGGGCACGGCCGGCCGCCCGCATACCATTGCGACGTGGAACGCAGCGCACCCGGCCGCGCCGTGATCGCGCTCGGGGTGGGGGCGGTGCTCCTGGCGCTGACCTGGCGGGCCTCGCCCCTCCCCTCGCCTCCGATGTACGAGGGCCTCACCGCCCAGGCGGAGCCGTATCGCTACCTGCATCCGCCGCCCGGGCTGGGCTCGACGCCGCGGCCGTCCGGCGCCCGAGCGACCAGGCCGCTCGAGGGCGGGCAGAGCCCGGCGCTGAGCCCGGCCACCGCGGAGATGCCTCCGCAGGCGCAGCTGCTCGCCGCCCGGGGCTCGTTCATCGTGCCCACGGGAGCGACCGCGGTGACGGCGACGATCGCTCCCGTCGACCCTCCTCCCGCGGCACCGATCGGCGGCGAGGTGGCCGGCAACGTGTACGACGTCAGCGTGGCCGCCGCCGGTGCGCCCCTGGCGGTGCGGCCCGGCCGTACGGTGACCGTGGTGCTGCGCGGCCCCGCGGGCATCGGCAGCCCCAGCATCGAGCGATTCGCCGGCAATGCCTGGACCCGGCTGGAGACCCAGCCGCTGGGAGCCCTCGCCGGCGACTCCTACGCCGCCGACACCGGCGCCCTCGGCGAGTTCGCGCTGGTCGCGCCCCCGGGAGCGTCGCCACCGAGAAGCGGCACCGACACCGTCGCCATCGTCCTCGCCGCCGGCGCGGTGCTGCTCACCGCCGCGACCCTGCTCGCCCTGCGGCGAAACCGGCGGGCGCGGGTGGCGGAACCTCCGGGGAGGCGGCGGAGGGCGCCCCCGCCGCGCCGGCGCCGGTGACCGGCCCGGGCCTACCCTGCCCGGCGGCTCCGTCCGGCGTGCACCGCGAGCAGCGCGCCCAGCACCCGCAGCGACGAGGGCCCGCCGCGGAGGGCGATGTCCCGGCTCTCCCACCGAGGGGCGAACTTGTTCTTGAAGCGCGCCAGCGACCGGTACTGGTAGCCGCCGAGGCCGTGGCCGTAGAGGACCCGGCGGACCGCCCGCGCCAGGCGGCCGTCGGGGGCGTCTCCGGCGGAGTCGCGGCAGGGCACCGAGCCCAGCGAGGCCACCCTCATCCCCCGCCGCTGGGCCTCGAGCAGCGCCTCGGTGAGGCAGAGGTCGACGGCGCCGGGGCCCGCCCGGGGATGGCGCCGCACCAGGTCGAGGGCGATGCCGTCGTGCCCGAGGCGGAGCCAGGAGCTGAAGGCGTGGACCACCCCGCCCGGCCCGCGCACCACCACCAGCCAGGCGCCGGGGTCGACGGTCTCCTGGAAACGGCCGAGGGAGAAGCCCATCTCCCGGTTCGAGCGCCGCTGCAGCCACGCTCGTGACACCGGCTCGAGCTCGCCGCGGAGCAGCGGCTCGGCGGTGGCCCAGGGGGCGATCGTGGCGGTGAGCCCGGCGCGGCCCGCCCTGCAGACCTCGCGCCGGAGGTTGCCCCGCTCCGGCACCGCCAGGGTGAACGTGGTGAGGTCGACGACCGCCTCCTCGCCGAACTTCAGCAGCCGCATGCCGGCGGCGCGGTAGGCGTCACGCAGCCCCGGGGCGGTCTGGTAGAAGCACGGCTCCCAGCCGCGGCGCGAGCAGGCGGCGGTGAACTCCTGGATCGCCGCCGGCTGCGCCTCCCGGGAGGCCAGCGGGTCGCCGACGCAGAGGGCGACCCCGCCGAGGGTCCGGAATGCGCTGATCGCGCCCCCGGGAAGCTCCACCGCCCGCTTGTCCGTGGTGGCGACGAAGCAGCTGATGTGGGTGCGCCCGTGGGCGCTCCGGGCGCGCTCGAGGTCGCCGGGGGTGACGCTGCGGAGCAGCCGGCCGCCCCGCGGGTAGCGGGCCACCACCGCGCCGGCGGCGAAGCCGCCGAGCATGAACGGCACCGGCACCGGTCCGGCGTGGGCGTGGGCGCCGAGGGCCAGCGCGAGGGTCTCGGCGGCCACCCCCGCGACCGCCAGGCCGCGGCCGGCGCCGGCCGGCACGGCGCCGCGGCGCACCGGGTAGGCGAGCACCAGCAGCACCGCCGCCCCGGCGAGCATCCAGGCGGCCCGCCAGGGATGCACCGGGGCGAGGGCGGCGGCGCTGATGCCGGCGAGGAGCACCCCGGCGGTGGTCCACCAGGCGAGCGGGCGCCCCAGGCAGATGCCGAGGGCGAGGGCGGCGATCGCCGCGGTGCCGGCGACCACCAGCCCCGGGGGGGTCGGGCCGTGCCCCGGGACGAGGTGCGGACGGGCGGCGAGGATGGACACCCAGGCACCGATCAGGGCCAGTGCGGCGCCGCCGCGGACGCCCGCGCCGGTGGCGGTCTGAGGCAGCCGGCGGCGCAGCCGCGGGTCGACGCTAACCATTGCAGGTCATCCGGCACTGCGGCGTGCCCGGGTCGGAGCCCCAGAGACCGCCCAGCCACTGCAGGCTGTGGACCATCTCCAGGCGCCAGGCCTCCCAGCCGTGGCCGCCCGCGACCAGGTCCTGGTGCACCGGCTGCCAGTCGAGGCGGCCGAGCTCCTGCACGAAGCTCGCCTGCTGGGGGAGGAACGCCGTGTCGCTCTGGCCGGCGCCCAGGAACAGCGGCATCCGCGCCACCGGGGCCAGCTGGGGTGCGAGCAGCCTGGGGCTGTTGGCCGCGACCGCGGCGGGCCCGAAGAGGTCGCGGCGGGCGTCGAAGAAGCCGGAGTAGCTGGCCGCCCAGCGGAAGACGTCGGGGTGGCGCATCGCCAGGTTCACCGCACCGAAGCCCCCCGAGCTCAGCCCGGCCACCCCCCGGAAGGGGACGCCGAGGGTGCGGTAGCGGTGGTCGACCTCGGGGACCGCCCGGGTGATCAGCCAGTCCTCGACGCGGTCGCCGCGCTGGCCGTTGCCCCACTCGGCGTCGCTCAGCGCCTGGCCGTTGCCGTTGGGCATCACCGCGATCACCGGGGGGAGCTCGCCCGAGCCGATCAGCTGGTCGAGCACCTGGGGCAGCTGGGCGCCGTCACCGATCCAGTTGTCCTCGTTGCCGGGGTAGCCGTGGAGGAACCAGATGACCGGGAAGTCGCGGCTCCGCTCGGCGGCGTAGTCGCCGGGGAGGTAGACCAGAGCGGGCCGGTTGTCGACGCTGAAGGACTCGAGGTGTCCGGGGCGCTGGCGTCCCGGCAGGGTGTCGGCGACGACGGCGTGCGCGGCGGCGCCCTGGGCGCCGGGTACGGTGGTGCCGCCCGCCGCCAGCGCCGGGCCGCCGCCGGCGTTGTGGGCGCCGCCGGTCGCCGGCGAGGAGTAGTCGTAGAGGGCGCTGATCGGGCCGTCCTGCACCGCGGTCATCGCCGGGCCCGAGGCCACCGCCGCGAAGAGCACCAGCGCCCCGAGGCCCGCCCAGGCGCCGCGCCTCCGCCGCACCGCCCGCACCACCCCGGCGAGGTCGCTGCGCAGCAGCTGGCCGAGGGCGGCACCGACGCTGACCACGAGCAGGGCGAGGAGGATCATGCCCAGCGGCTGGAGGATCCAGCCCCGGACCCGCAGGTGGGCGGTGAGCCCCTCGGTGGTGGCGGTGCGGGTGCCCCGCACCAGGAAGGGGCCGACCTCGATGGCGAGCAGGCTGAGCACGCCTCCGATCCGGGCGGCGCGCACGCCGCCGCCGGCGGCCACCACCACCGCCGCGGACCCGCCGGTGACCAGCAGGGTCCCCAGCAGCGCGCCACGCTCGTCGTCCATGCCGAGGCCGACCACCCAGCCCTGGAGGCCGGCTCCGAAGAGGCGCCAGAGGCCGGCGCTGAGCGCGATCACGGCGAGCGTGCTCAGCAGCGGCGGCAGCCACCTCCGGGCCCGGCGCCGCGACGCCGTCACCGCCTCGGGGGTCGCGGCCACGGGCTCGGCCGCCGCCGGTTCCGGTGGCGCCGTCGCGACCGCGACCGGGGCCGGCGCGGACGCCGCGGTGGCCTCGGCGGCGGCCGGAGACGCGGGCGCGGCCGGACGCGACCGGACGCGCCGCCGCCGCGGTGGCGCGGTCGCAGGTGCCGTCGGGGCGGCGCTCAGCTCCGGCCCGGCGGGCACCGGAGGATCGAGGACGGCCACCTCGGCCGACATCTGGTCGAGCAGGCGCCGCATCCTCGCGACGCCGTCCTCATACCCGGTGCCCTGGTGTGCTCCCACTAGCTCCTTCCCTGCGGGGGCACGCGCAGCCGATCGCATCGACGATCGCGGTCCCCCTCGTCGTGAATCCCACCATTTCCACCGACCCGGGCGCAACTTCCATCGGTCGGAGCCGTGCATGTCCCAGCTGTCGCCCGGGATCTACGGCTACCCACGATGCGCACCTCGGAAACGGAGCATACGGCTCCACGGGGGCGGCTGACAGTAGGTGTGGAAAACCCGGAGCGTCAGCCGCGGCCGCGGCGGCGCCGGCGGGCGCCGAGCGACGACGCGCCCATCACCACCAGGCCGCAGAGGAAGCCGCCGAGCACGTCCGCGATCCGGGAGGGCGCCGGCACCGCCGCGGCGAGCGGCCGCGCCGGGGCCGCCGGCGAGGCGGCGGCGGGGTCGGGGCCGTAGGTGGTGGTGGGCGCGTCCTCGGCGGCCGGCCGGGGCGCCGGCACCACCCCGCCGCTCCCGGTCACACCGGCGGCCGGGAGGGAGCGCGGGCGGGGACCGGCGCTGCCGGCGGCGCTGGCGTAGCCGACGATGTCCGACCACAGGTCGGTGGGGTTGTCGCCCTTGACGACGACGCCGGCGCGGCGGGTGTCCGGCCAGGTGGTGTACGAGCCCAGGGCGCCGGCGGCGATCCCGGTGTAGTCGCCGAGGAAGCTGCCCTTGCGGAAGCCGAGGTTGCCGTCGAAGAGGCCGCTCGAGACCGCCCGGGCCGAGAAGGTGGCGCCGCCGTCGTGCGAGACCGCCAGGCTGCGGCCGATCAGACGGCCGGTCGGGTCCGGGGAGCGGTCGAGGTAGGAGACGTAGAGGGTGCCGTCGGGGCCGTACGCCGACCAGGGGAAGAACTGGTCGCGGTGGTCGCCGAGCGGATCCTGGTTCACCCGCACCGCCGGCGCCCAGGTGCGGCCGCCGTCCCTGGAGGCGGTCGCGAAGATGTCGATGTCCGAGGGCTTCGCCCCCGGCTTGCCCGCATCCCAGTCCTTGCCGCCGTTCCGGTTGTCCTGGTAGACGACGTGGACGCTGCCGTCGAGCGGGTTCACGGTCACCGACTGCTGGGTCGCGCTCGGCACCCGGAAGCAGTAGCCGCTGAGGATCTCCTGGCCGGCGGGCTCCTGGGGGCAGGCCTGGTCGCCCGCCTGGGGCAGCGGCACCACCAGGCAGGCCGCCTGGCCGGGCTCGCGGGTCCAGGTCACCCCGCCGTCGGTCGAGGAGACGACCAGCACCTGGCCGTTGGGGCAGGCGGGGTTGTCGCCGTTGGCGAAGGTGACGTGGACGGCGCCGCTCCGGGGGTCGACGGCGGGCACCGCGCCCTGGCTGTCCACGCACATGTCGAGGCCGGGTGGCGCCGGGGGCAGGCCCACGCTCAGCGGCGCCTGGAGCGAGGGCAGCGGCGAGGGCAGGCTCACGTTCCCGAGGCCGCCGGAGCTGCAGAGGGCGTGGCTGGCGCCGTTGACGTAGACCGGGGTGCTCCAGTGCCGCCCCTGATCGTCCGAGTAGGCCATGAAGGTCGGCGACCCCAGGCCCAGGGCCGGGCCCGCGTAGGGCTGCACCGCCAGCGGCGGCACCTGGCTGAACTCGGAGTACACGATGTAGAGGCGGTCCGAGGAGAGGTGGGCGCGGTCGGCCTGGGGGTCGGCGGGGACGCCGGCCGGGCGCGGCCCGGTGGCGATGTACTCCTTGTCGTAGAAGATCTGGCAGTCGTTGTCGTTGGCGTTGACCGCGACCACGCCGTCCCCGCTGCGCCGGGTGTCGCCGGGCTGCGGCTGGCCGGACAGCGGGCGGCTCCAGGTCTGGCCGCCGTTGCTGGAGCGGAGCACGAAGATGCCGCTGACGCAGCCGGTGCGGTGGAAGTTGATCTCCGCGTAGTAGGCGACGCCGTCGCGGTCGAAGGCGACCGCGGGGTCGCCGCCGCCGTCGAGGGCGATCGCCGTCTTCGCCACCGGCGGTACCGGGCTGGGCAGCGCCGGCACCGGTGGGGTGAAGACCACCGAGGGCATCGGCAGCACCCCGCCGAAGAAGCTCTGGCCGCCGTCGAAGCTGGCGTAGAACCCGGAGCTGCCGAAGCCGAGCGAGTAGTCGTTGGCGCCGACCACGAGGTTCTGCGGGTTGCGCGGGTTGATCGCCACCGAGGTCTCGTTGTGCGGCATCGCCGAGCGGTCCTGGTTGACGAGCACGTCGGGGCTGAGGTTGGCGGGCGGCCGGGGCACGCCGGTCCCGGGGAAGGCGTCGCGCACCCCGGCGTCGTCCCCTCCCCCGCCGACCGCGTCGAGCCCGGGCAGGCCGAGCGCCAGCGCGCTGCTGAGGCTCTGCCGCTGCCGCCCCCCGGGGGCGGCGGCGCCCAGCCCCGCCGGCAGGGTGAGCGCCGGCAGCTGCGGGGTGAGGCCTGGCAGCGCGGGCAGCGCCGGGCGCGGCAACGCCCCCTGCACCCCGGAGAGCAGCGGCTCGGGGAGGAGGGATGCCCCCGCCCCGCCGGCGGGTGCGAGGGCGGCGGCGAGCAGCCCGGCGAGGGCCGCGACCAGGATCCGTCGCATCGGTGTGTGAGTATGACCGCGCTCCGCGGGCAACCTTGCGCACCGGTGTGGGCGGGGGTGGTCGCACGCTGCCGGGCGCCCCTCGCGTGAGCGAAACTGGAGGCGATGGAGATCCACGTCGAGGAGCACCCGGGGCGGGCCCCCGCGACGGTCTGGCTCCACCACGGCGTCGGCACCGCGGCGGCCTGGAACCCCTTCCTCCCGGCGGCGGCGGGGGGGCGCCGGGCGATCGCCTACGACCGCCGCGGCTTCGGCGCCTCGGGCCGCGACCGCGAGTTCGGCGACCGGCTCTTCGACGAGGATGCCGCCGACCTCGCCGCCGTGCTCCTCGACCGCGGCGCCGCCCCCGCCCACCTCGTCGGCCACAGCGACGGCGGCACCATCGCGCTGCTCTGCGCCGCCCGCCGTCCCGAGCTGGTGCTCAGCGTCGCCACCGTCGCCACCCACGTGCGCAGCGACCCGGTCACGGTGGGCACGCTGCGGCGGATGGGTGCGCCCGGCGGCTGGGACGAGGCGCTGCGCCGCAACCTCCGTCGGGTGCACGGGGCCGACTGGGAGGAGGTGGCGGGCGCCTGGCACCGGCTCTGGACCGCCTCGGAGTGGGCGGAGCGGTGGACCATCGAGGCCGAGCTCGCCGCCATCCGCTGCCCGCTCCTGGCCTGCCAGGACCGCAGCGACGCGCTGGCGCCGCCGCTCCACGCCGAGGCGATCGCCGCCGCCCGGCCCGGCGCCCGGCTGTCGTGGTGGGACTCGGGCGGCCACGACCCCCACCGCACCGACCGCCGCCGCTTCACCGCCGAGCTCGAGGCGCTCTGGGAGCAGGCCGAGACCGGAGAGTAGAGTTGCGGCGTCACCGGATCGGAGAGGAGCGAGGATGACGACCGCGAGCGCGACCACCGGCAGCACCGTTCCGGCGACCCTGCCGGACCGGCTCAACGCCTGCGAGTGGCTGCTCGACCGGAGGCTCGCCGCCGGCGACGGAGACCGGGTCGCGGTCCGGTGCCGCGGCCGCGACCACACCTATGCGGAGCTGACCGCCGAGGCGGCCGCCGTCGCCGCGGCGCTGCGCCACAGCGGGGTGCGGCCCGAGGAGCGGGTGCTGCTGGTGATGGTCGACGGCCCCGAGATGGTCGCCGCCTTCTGCGGGGCGATGCGGATGGGGGCGGTGCCGGTGCCGCTGTCGACGATGTCGACGCCCGCCGACCTCGGCTTCCTCGCCGCCGACTCGCGGGCCCGCCTGGCGGTGGTGTCCGAGCCGTTCCTCGAGGGCGGCCGGGCGATGGCCGCGGGCGGCGGCGGGCTCGCCGACCTGGTGGTGTGCGGCGGCGATCCCGGGCCGGTCACGGGCGCCGCGCGGGTGCACCGCTGGGACGACTGGCTGGCGGCGGGCGCCGGCGCCGATGGCGCGCCGCTGGCGACCCACCGCGACGCCCCGGCGTTCTGGCTCTACACCTCGGGGACGACCGGCCAGCCCAAGGGGGCGATGCACCGCCACGCCGACATCCCCTTCACCGCCGAGACCTACGGCAGCCTGGTGCTCGGCATCCGCCCCGACGACCGCTGCTTCAGCATCGCCAAGCTGTTCTTCGCCTACGGGCTGGGCAACTCGCTCAGCTTCCCCTTCTCCGTCGGCGCCACGGTGATCCTCGAGCCCGGCCCGCCCAGCCCGGCATCGGTGGCGGCGCTGGTGGCCGCGGAGCGGCCGACGCTCTTCTTCGCCACTCCCACCTTCTACGCCGGGCTGCTCGCCGCCGACCTCCCCGAGGACACCTTCGCCTCGGTGCGCCAGGGCGTGTCCGCCGGTGAGGGGCTGCCCGCCCCGGTGCTCGAGCGCTTCCGGGAGCGCTTCGGCGTCGAGATCCTCGACGGGCTCGGGAGCACCGAGGCGCTCCATATCTTCCTCAGCAACCGTCCCGGCGCGGTGGTCCCGGGCAGCTCCGGCACCCCGGTGCCCGGCTACCAGGTGCGGCTGGTCGACGACGCCGGTGCGGAGGTCGACGGCGACGAGCCCGGCCACCTCATGGTGCGTGGCGAGTCGCTCGCCACCGGGTACTGGTGCCGCACCGCGGTGACCCGCCGGATCTTCTGCGGCGACTGGGCGCGCACCGGCGACATGTACGTGCGCGGCGAGGACGGCGTCTACCGGCACTGCGGGCGCTCCGACGACATGCTGAAGGTGGGCGGCATCTGGGTCTCGCCCGCCGAGGTCGAGGCGACGCTGGTCGCCCACGAGGACGTGGTCGAGGCCGCGGTGGTCGCCGAGAGCGACGCCGACGGCATCCAGCGCCCGGTCGCCCACGTGGTGGTGCGGCCCGGCCGATCGGTCTCGCCCGACGACCTGATCGAGTTCTGCCGGGCCCGCCTCGCCGCCTTCAAGCGACCCCGCCGCGTGGTCCTCTGCGAGCAGCTTCCCAAGACCGCGACCGGAAAGATCCAGCGATTCAAGCTACGGAGCCACGACCATGGGTGAGACCTTCCGCCGCGACCCCGACCTCCCCGGGCGCATGGGTGGGCGCTGGCGCGAGCCGGCGATGAAGCCGGTGGAGGTGGTGGGCGCCCGCCTCGACGGCGAGCCCCGCTGCACCGAGCACGCCCTCCAGGGCGCCACCGACCCGATGCACACGCTGGTCGGCGGCGGCCGCCTGGTGTGGATCACCGAGGACAGGGTCGACCCCGAGTCCCCGATCCAGTGCTCGGTCTGCGAGACGGTGCTGGGTGCCGGCTGACTGAGGGGAGGGTCACCGCCGCTCCCGCGACCGTCCGGTCGGATGCTGCGCCGACCGCCACGAACGACGCGATCGAAGCTGCTAGTTCCCTTGAGCAGGTGGTTCGGGGTACCATCGTGCTAGCGCCGTTCGCGGCGCTCCCAACGATGTGTTTCTCTCCCCAGTTGCGGGGGCCGGTGGCGGATTCCGTGCCGGCCCCTTCTTTTTTAACCAGGGAAGCGGATGCGCCGGCGTGGAGCGGGCGCCCCTGAAGTTGAGAAGATCCGACCGATGAGCCAGTCCCCTGCCACGACGCGTGTCTACCTGGTCCGCCACTGCGACGTCGAGAATCCGGACCGGGTGCTCTACGGGCACCTCGAGGGCTTCCGGCTCAGCGAGAAGGGGGTGCGCCAGGCCCACGCCCTCGGCGAGCGGCTGGCCGGGACCCCGGTGCGCCAGATCTATGCGAGCCCCCTCGAGCGGGCCCAGCAGACCGCCCGGATCATCGCCTCCCACCTCGACGGCGTCCCCGTCACCACCACCCCCGAGCTGGTCGAGGCCCGCTTCGGCCACTACCTCCAGGGGGTGCGGGCCAACCTGAACATCGTCTGGCGCAGGCCGCTCTGGGGGGTGCACATGCTCTGGCCGGGCCTCCTCCCCAACGACGAGACCGTCGCCGAGATGGCCGCGCGGGTGCGCGCTCCATTGCTCCGCCTGGTCCGAGACCACCCCGGTCAGGGCGGCATCTGCGTCAGCCACGGCGACCCCATCCAGGCCTTCTGGGTGGAGAGCGAACGCCGGCGCGCCTGGGCCCTCCATCGCCTCGAGTGCGCCAAGGGGGGGATGCTCGAGCTCGACTTCGAGGGCGAGCGGCTGGCGGGGAAGCGCTACCTCCCGCCCGAGGAGACCGGGGTCTCCGCCGGCGACTCGGCGGCGGCCGACGCCAGCCACGCGTAGTCGGACGCGGGGGTGGGCGGAGCCTCGGCCTGATCCCCGGCCCGGGGCCGGCCACCGCGACGGCGGCGCGCCCGGGCCTCGAGCAGGGGACGGAGATAGAGCTTGCTGAGCAGGCCCACCATCACCATCACGAAGGAGGCGTAGACCAGCGGCACCCCCTGGTCCCTCTTCACGTGGAAGAGGGAGTACTGGCGCAGCTCGGGGAAGGAGACGGTGAAGCAGGCCGAGGCCGGCCCGGCGGAGCAGTCGGTGCCCGCGAGGGGGAGGCGCAGCGAGCCGCCCACCGGCACCGGCAGGCTGCGGCCGTCCTGGAAGTAGGGCGACATCCCGCGGGTGTCGAGCTGGGTGACGTCCTGGGGCCGGCCGGTGTCGAGACCGAGGTCGCCGACGTAGAGCTGCACCAGCATCACCGGGTTGCGGGCCTCCTGGCCACCCGGTCCGTAGCCGGTGGCGCCGCCGTCGGGGCCGAGCTGCTGCCGGGCACGGGCGTCGGGGAAGGCGACCAGCTTGGCGCCGATCTGCACCGGGCGGGCGGCGCCGGGCAGCGAGTAGCCGAAGTCGGGCAGCTTGAGCACCCCGGTCTGGGCGCTCTTGTCGTTGCCGAAGAGCTGCACCCTGCCGTCGTAGACCACCCGCCCGGCGGGGTTCTGCACCACCAGGTGGGGCGCCCAGCCGTAGTCCTGCTGGTAGAAGTCGACGTCGCGGTAGCCGAGGAAGTCGTTCACCCGGACGTCGCGGGTCTCCACCGCCCGCCCCCGGTCGTAGACGGTGACGTTGCTCACGAAGTCGCTGGGCGCGCCGTTGGCGGCGTAGCCGGCGTGGAAGTGGTTCAGCGCCACCTGGTAGCCGGCGTGGTGGCCGTCGAAGAGGAAGCCCTCGCGGAGGGTGTCGAAGCCGGTGCGCGCCTCGGTGACCCGGTCGCCCTCGGTGACGGTGACGATGCCCTCGAAGCCGGTCGCCTTGCCCCAGACCACCGCGATGAGCAGCAGGAAGAAGGAGGTGTGGAAGAGCCAGGAGCCCCACTCCCCCCAGTACTGCGGGGTCCGCCGGTGGCCCCGCAGGGTGCGCCGCACCAGCGCGGTGCCGCGGCGGAGCACGCACGAGGCCAGGGCGATGTACAGGCTGCCGAGGAGCACGTAGAAGAGCGGCGACACGAAGACCTGGGTCAGCGGGAATCCCAGGTGCGAGGTGAGGGCGTCGAGATTCTGGTGGGCGAGCAGGAACTCGTCGACCTTGGCCTGCTGCGAGGTCTCCTGCTGGGGGACGAACGACCCCACCAGCACGATCAGCACGATGCCGATGAGGAAGAGGATGGCGGTGCGCATCCGCGTGTACTCGCGCCAGAAGCGCGCGGCGCGCTCGCGACCCCGCATCGACGCGGCTACCTGGCCGCGACCAGGAGGCCGTCGGGGTCGAAGGCCAGGCGGAGCAGCTCGCTCGACGCCGTGGCCAGACCCAGCGGGCCCTCCGGAGCGGTGGTCCTGGCCTGGCGGGGCTGGAGCCGGAAGACGACCTCGGTGACCAGCGCGAGCCGGCCCATGCTGCCGAGCAGGGCGCCGGTGAGGTCGTAGCCGGTCACGTCCTTGAGGACACCGCCGCCGGCGCGCACCACCTCGCCCTCGGGGAGCACCGCCACCACCCCGGTGAGCGCCCGCCGGGGAAGCTGGCCGCGGGCCACCAGGCTGCCGGCGTGGACCGCCGACCCGGGGCCGCCGCCGGGGACGCCGACGAGCCCCAGCGCGGCGGCGTCGACGGCCACCCGGAGCGACACCAGCGTCGCCCCGGCGCCGGCGCGCACCACCATCGCCCCCGGCTCGACGTGGACCTGGTCGAGCCGGCCGAGCGACACCGTGATCGCCCTGCCCCCCGGGGCGGGGTCGGTCACCTGGCCGCTGACCACGCTGATCGGGGTGCCCAGCTCGGCGCAGGCGCGGCAGACGGCGGCCACCTCCGCGGTGCTCCGCGGCGCGACCGAGTCGAGACGGCCGTTGACCCCCCGGGCGGTGACGATCTCGGCGAGCCGGGCTCTGAGCTGGACGTCCACGCTTCTCCTCTGGAATCGCGAGTGTAGCCGCCGGCCGGTGCGGGCTAGACTCGGCGCCCCGTGCCCGAACCCCACGATCGCCTCGCCACCCTCACCGCGCGCACCGTCGCCGAGCACTTCGCCGCCTGCCCGGCGACCGGCCGGTCGAGCGGCGACCACCGCTTCGACGGCGTCCTCGGCGACGTCGGCGACGCGGCGATGGCCCGGCGCGCCGCCGAGCTCGAGGCCCTCGCCGCCGAGCTGGGGGGGCTCGACCCCGCCACCCTCGACACCGAGGGCCGGGCCGACCTGGGGATGAGCCGGCGCCTGGTGGCCGACGAGCACTTCCGGCTCACCGAGCTGCGCGACCCCTGGCACGACCCGCAGTGGGCGCTCTGGCGGGGCGCCGACGTCTTCGGCTACGTCACCCGCGACTACGCCCCCGTGGCCGACCGGGCGGCGGCGGTCTGCCGGCACCTCGAGCAGCTCCCCGCCTGGCTCGGCGAGGCGGCGGCGATGCTCGACCCCGAGCTGCCCGCGGGTCCGCGCGCCCAGGCGATCGAGGCGGCGAGGGGCTACGCCTCCTTCTACCGCGACGAGGTGCGCGGCGAGCTCGGCGACCTCGGCGACCCCGGGCTCGCCCGCCGCCTCGAGGCGGCCCTCGACGGCGGCACCGCCGCCTGCGAGGCCTTCGCGGCAGCCGTCGAGGCACGCCGCGGCCTCGACGACGATGTCCTCGGCGCGGCCCGGTTCTGCGCCATGCTCGAGGCCCAGGAGGGGGCGCGCGAGACCGCCGGGGCGCTGATCGGCCAGGCCAGCGCGGAGCTCGACCGGCTCACCGCGGCCACCGCCGAGGTCGCCGGCGAGATCGGGGCCGGCGGTCTCGACGCCGCCTTCGCCGCCCTCGAGGCCGAGCGCCCCACCGCCGCCGGCCTGCTCGCCACCACCGCCGGGATGCTCGACCGGCTCCGCGACTTCTGGACCGCCACCGGGGTGGTGACCATCGACCCCGAGGTGCACTGCCGGGTCCGGGCCACCCCGGCGTTCATGTCCTGGGTGACCGCCGCCTACGACAACCCCGGGCCGCTCGACCCCCCTGGTCTTCCCCACAACTACTTCGTGACCCCGGTGCAGCCGGGCTGGAGCGACGAGCAGGCCGACCAGTGGCTCCGCCACCTCAACCTCGCCTGCCTGGAGAACATCTCCGTCCACGAGGTCTACCCGGGCCACTTCGTCCACGCCGTCTGCGCCTCGCGCCGCTCCGGCCTGATCCGCCGCGCCTTCTGGTTCCCGGCGGTGAGCGAGGGCTGGGCCCACTACACCGAGCAGCTCGGCGTCGAGCAGGGGCTCGCCGACGGCCGCCCCCTCCTCCACCTCGCCCAGCTCCAGGATGCGCTGCTCCGCGCCTGCCGCTTCCGCTGCAGCCTCGGCATCCACACCGAGGGGATGAGCCTCGAGGAGGGCACCCGGCTGTTCATGGAGCGCGCCCACATCCCCCGGATCGCCGCCGAGCGGGAGGCGATGCGCGCCACCCACGACCCGATGTACCTGGTCTACACCTACGGGAAGCTCGAGATCCTGCGCTGGCGCGAGGCCCTCGCCGGCCGCCCCGGCTTCAGGCTGCGCGACTTCCACGACCGGCTGCTCGGCTGCGGCCTGGTCTCCCTCGACGTCGCCCGGGAGTACGTGATGGAGGGCTGGCCGGCTCAGCTGAACGCCGGGGCCAGCTCGTCCACGTAGATGTCCACCTGGAGGTCGGCGTCGGAGCCGCCGTAGCCGTAGGCGCTGAGGTCGGTGACGCCCTCCTCGGCGAGCACGTCCTCGACCAGGTAGAAGTTGCCGGTGCAGCTGCGGCTGGGACGCCGGAGGATCGCGTGGGCGGCGTCGGCGTAGATCTCCGGCTTGCGCGAGCGCTGCAGCGCCGCGTCGCCGCCGAGCAGGTTGCGCACCGCGGCGGTGGCGATCAGGGTGCGCGGCCACAGCGAGTTGGCGGCGATGCCGTCGTCGGCGAACTCCCGGGCGAAGCCGAGCGTGGTCATGCTCATGCCGAACTTGGCCAGGGTGTAGCCGAGGTGCCCCGAGTACCACTTCGGGTCGAGGCTGAGCGGCGGCGACAGGGTGAGGATGTGGGGGTTGGCGGCCTTCCGCAGGTGCGGGATCGCCGTCCTGCTCAGCAGGAAGGTGCCCCGGCAGTTGATGTCCTGCATCAGGTCGTACTTCTTCATCGACAGCGACTCGGAGCCGGACAGGTCGATCGCGCTGGCGTTGTTGACCACGATGTCGATGCCGCCGAAGCGCTCGACGGTCTGGGCGACGGCGCCGGCGACACTCCCGTCGTCGCGGACGTCGCCGACGATCGCCAGCGCGCTGCCGCCGGCGGCCTCGATCTCGGCCGCCGCGGTGTGGATGGTGCCCTCGAGCCGGGGGTGGGGCTCGGTGGTCTTGGCGATGATGGCCACGTTGGCGCCGTCGCGGGCAGCGCGCAGGGCGATCGCCAGCCCGATGCCCCGGCTGCCGCCGGACATGAGAATCGTCCTGCCGGCGAGCGGCGCGGCATCTGCTGCCATGGTTCTCCCCCTGTCTGGAGCCGTCTCCCGGCTCCGCTCAGCTGTTGGGCGGGACGGGGAACGTCCCCACCTGCGCCAGGGTGGCGGCGCTGTAGATCAGGAACGTGAAGATGCCCAGCACCAGCGTGCCCACGGTGGTGGCGACGAGGGCGACCCCGCCCCCGGCGGTGGTGCGCGCCCAGTCGTAGCCGGCCTCGCCCTCGCGGGGACGCGAGTACATCAGCAGGCCGACCTTCAGGTAGTAGAAGACCGAGACGGCCGAGGTGGCGATGCCCCAGAGGGCGAGCGCGATCTGGCCGTGCTGGATGGCCGCGCTGAAGACGAAGAACTTGCCGAAGAAGCCCGCGGTCGGCGGGAAGCCTCCGAGCGAGAAGAGGAACAGTCCCATCGCCGCGGCCACGTAGGGGCGCCGGAAGGCGAGCCCGCGGATCGAGTCGTAGCTGTCGAGGTCCTCTCCCCTCCCCGCCATCGTCGTGATCACCGCGAAGGCGCCGATGTTCATGGCGGCGTACGCGGCGAGGTAGTAGAGGGAGCCGATCGTCGCCTGCGGTGACTGCACGGCGACGCCGATCAGCATGTAGCCGGCCTGGGCGACGCCCGAGTAGGCGAGCATCCGCTTCACGCTGGTCTGGCCGAGGGCGGCGAGGTTGCCGATCACCATGGAGACGATCGCCACGAAGGCGACGATGCCGTTCCACTTGACGTACGAGCCCTCGAAGGTCGAGCTGAAGACCCGGATCAGCGCCGCGAACGCCGCCACCTTGGTGGTCACGCTCATGAACGTGGTCACCGAGGTCGGCGCCCCCTGGTACACGTCCGGCGTCCAGGTGTGGAAGGGCGCGGCGCTGATCTTGAAGGCGAACCCGACGAACATCAGCCCGATGCCGATGAGCAGCAGCGAATCGGTGCCGTGGAGGGCGTCCAGCGAGGCGCGGATTCCGGTCAGGGTGGTGTGCCCGGTCTCGCCGTAGACCAGCGCCATGCCGTAGAGCAGGAAGCCGGAGGCGAAGCCGCCGAGCATCAGGTACTTCAGCGCCGACTCCTGGGAGCGCTCCTCGGTGTGGGCGAAGCCGCAGAGGATGTAGAGCGACACCGAGAGCAGCTCGATACCGAGGAAGATCACGATCAGGCTCGAGGCGGCGGCGAGCAGCATCATCCCCACGGTGGCGCCGAGGATCAGCGCGTAGTACTCGCCGTAGTGGAGGCCGCGGCGGTTGAGGTAGCCGGGGCTGATCAGCACCACCACCAGCGCGCTCGCCAGGATGATGCCGTCGACGAAGAGGCTGAAGCGGTCGTAGGCGTAGCTGCCGTAGTAGGCGAGCCCGTGGTGGGCGGTGTCGAACCAGCCGAGGATCACCGAGCCGAGGGTGGCGGCGAGGAACACCGCGGCGAGCACCGCCAGGGCGGTCCGTGCCGAGGTCGGGGTGACCAGGTCGAGCATCAGCAGCAGCACGAAGCCGGCGCTGAGGATCAGCACCGGCAGCAGCCGGACCAGGTCGTCGGTCGGCGGCAGGCCGGGCATGGTGATCGTGGCGATGAGGGCCTGGATCATGGCCTGCCCACGGTGGCCACCGGCGGCCGGGGCGCCGCGGCCAGCGGCGGCGGCGGCGCCGACGCGCGGATGACGTACTGGGCGGCGCTGCTCCGGGTGATGTCGCCCAGCGGCTTGGGATAGACCCCGATCAGGATCATCAGGGCGGCCAGCGGCAGCAGCACCATCCGCTCGCCGGCGCCGATGTCGCGCACCGTCTCGGCGGCCGGCGAGAGCGGCTCGTGCATCAGCCCCTGGTGGAGCCGGAGCATGTACCAGCAGGCGAGCACCACCCCCACCCCGGCGAGCACCGCGAGCAGCGGGCTGGCCTGGAAGGCGCCGAGCATGATCGTGAACTCGCCCACGAAGCTGTTCATCCCGGGCATGCCCAGGCCGGCCAGGGTGATGATCAGGAAGAGCGCGTAGAGCCAGGGCATCCGCCGCTCCAGCCCGGAGATCGCGTGGCGGTCGCGGGTGCCGGTGCGGGCCTCGATGTAGCCGACCACCAGGAAGAGGGCGGCGATGATGAGGCCATGGTTGACCATCTGGATGATGGCGCCGTTCACCCCGTTGAGGTTGAGCGCGAAGATGCCGAGCGCGATGAAGCCGAGGTGGCTGATGCTCGAGTAGGCGACGATGCGCTTGATGTCGCTCTGGGCGAGGGCGAGCATCGCGCCGTAGATGATGCTGAGGATGGCCAGCCCCTCGAGGATCCACTGGAAGTCGTGCACCGGGCCGGGGAAGAGGGTGAGCCCGTAGCGGATGAAGCCGAAGGCGCCGAGCTTGCTCACGATCCCGGCGAAGAAGGTGAGCGTGGCCGGCGGGCAGTTCGCATACGAGTCGGGCAGCCAGGTGTGGAAGGGCACCAGCGGCACCTTGATCGCAAAGGCCAGGGCGAAGGCGACGAAGGCGAACTGCTGCGGGGTGAGCAGCTGGATGTTGAGGAAGGTCACCGGCTGCTGGGAGTCGCCGGGGTAGAGCATCAGCGCCAGCAGGTCGAAGCTCGCATGGCCGGTCGCCGTGGTCCGGGAGTGGACGTACAGGTAGATGATCGCCAGCAGCATCAGCAGGCTGCCGGCGACGGTGTAGCCGATGAACTTCAGCGTCGCCCGTCCCCGGTCACGGCCGCCGTAGCTGGCGAGCAGGAAGTACAGAGGGACGAGCATGCCCTCCCAGAACAGGTAGAAGAGCAGCATGTCGACGCTGAGCAGCACTCCGATGGTGGCCGCCTCGGTGACCAGCATCAGGCCGCAGTAGAACTTCAGCCGCTCGGTGGTCCGCGACGAGATCGCCACCGCGCCGAGCAGGAAGACGCCGGCGTCGAGCGCCAGCAGCCAGGCGGAGAGGCCGTCGAGGCCGAGGTGGTAGGCGGCGCCGATCTGCGGGATCCACTCGCGGAACTCCTCGAACTGGAAGGCGAGCACCAGGCCCTGCGGCCCCGGGCCGACGGCGTGGACCACCGGGTTCCTGGTGAAGGCGATCAGCAGGCCGGCGACCAGCCCGGCGGTTGCCAGGGTGCCGAGCACGGTGACCGCCTTGATCGCCCCCCGGTCGGAGCGGGGGACGAGCTGGAGCAGGATCGCGGTGCCCAGCGGGATCATCATCACCACGGTCAGCCAGGGCACGTTGGTCATCTCGCCCTCATCGCACGAACACCGCGAGCACGATCACGAAGGCGCTGGCGGCGACCAGCATGCCGGTGGCGTAGTCGCGCAGCCGGCCGGTCTGGAGCACCCGGAAGGTCTCCGACATCCAGGCCGCGCCCCGGCCCACCGCCTCGACCCAGCCGTCCGCGTAGACCGGCTCGACCACGGTGCGCAGGCCTCGGGCGACCTGCCGGGTGGGCCGCACCAGGATGGCGTCGTAGATCTCGTCGAAGTAGAACTTGTGCAGCGACAGCTGGGTGAGCGCCCGCGGCACCCGCGCCGCCACCACCTGGGCGTCGGGCCTGCGCTCGTACCACCACCGCCGCGCCAGCCCCGCGCCGATCAGGCTCGCGGCGGTGCCGAAGAGCACGGTGACGAAGCCCGCCAGCCGGCCCGGCTCGGTGATCACCTGCCCGCCGAAGGCGGTGAAGACCGGGTCGAGGAAGCTGCCGAGGATGAAGGGCCCGACCACCCCGGGGATGCCGGGGAGCAGGGCGAGGCCGACCACGGTGCTGAGCACGGCGAGGATGACGACCGGCAGCAGCATCACCGGCGGCGCCTCGTGGGCGGCGTAGGTGCGGGCGGTCTGCGGGTCGCCGCGGAAGACGGTGAAGTACAGCCGGAAGGCGTAGAGGCCGGTGAGCACGTTGACCCCGAGGCCGACGAGGTACAGGGTGGGCGCCAGCGGCCCGTGGCTGTAGCCGAGGCCGAGCAGCTCCTCCTTGCTGAAGAAGCCGGCCCAGATCGGGATGCCCGCCAGCGCCAGCGAGCCGGCGAGGAAGCACCGCTCGGTCTGCCGCATCGTCAGCCCGAGGCCCCCCATCAGCCGGATGTCCTGCTCGTCGTGGAGGGCGTGGATGACGTTGCCCGCCGCCATGAAGAGCAGCGCCTTGAAGACCGCGTGGGTGGCGAAGTGGAACATCCCCGCGCTGTAGGCCCCGATGCCCACGGCGAAGATCATCAGCCCGATCTGGGACATCGTCGAGTAGGCGATGACCCGCTTGATGTCGACCTGGCTCAGGGCGATGATGCCGGCCATCACCGCCGTGCCCATCCCCACGCAGGCGACCACGCCCTGGGCCACCGGGGCGAGGTCGAAGAGGGTGTGGAAGCGGGCGATCAGGTAGACGCCCGCGGTCACCATGGTGGCGGCGTGGATCAGCGCGCTCACCGGGGTGGGGCCCTCCATGGCGTCGGGCAGCCAGGTGTGGAGGGGGAACTGGGCGCTCTTGGCGAAGGCGCCCACCGCCAGGAGCAGGCAGATGCCGGTGATCAGCGCCCCACCCTGCGGGAAGGAGTCGCGGGCGTAGTGGAAGACCGTGTTCAGCTGGAGCGACGGCACCCTGAGGTTGGTGACGATCATGAAGGCGGCGATCACCAGGGCGACGTCGCCGATCACCTGGGTCACGAAGGCCTTGCGGGCCGCGGTCACCGCGCTCGGCCGGTCGTAGTAGTAGCCGATCAGCAGGTAGCTGCTCAGCGCCACCATCGCCCAGCCGATGATCAGGATCACCATGTCCCCGGCGAGCACCAGCAGCAGCATCGAGAAGATGAACAGGTTCATGTAGCTGAAGAACCGCCAGGGGGTCTCGTCCTCGGCCATGTAGCCGACGCTGTACCAGTGGATGAGGAACCCGACCCCGGTGATCACCAGGCACATCAGCACGCTGAGGGGGTCGATGGTGATGTCGACGTTCACCCGCAGGGCGCGGGGGCCGAGGTCGAGCCAGGGCCAGAGCGTCACCGTGGTGGAGCGGGCGTCCTCGTGGGCGCCGAGGACGGCGACCAGCGCCACCAGCGCGCAGGCGAAGGCGGCGAGCACCACCCCGGGGCCGAGGATGTTGCAGAAGCGGCGGCCCAGCCGCGGCCCCAGCAGCGCATTGCCGAGGCAGCCGGCGAGGGGGAGCGCGAAGAGGAGGACGGCCAGCGTCCCCGCCATGGTGGAGCTCATTCGCGCATCTCGCTGAGGTCGTCGATGTCGAGCTCGCGACCGGACCGGTAGACCTGGCTGACCAGGGCGAGCCCGACCACCGCCTCGGCGGCGGCGACCACGATCACCACCAGGGTGAAGATCTGCCCGTCCTCGCTGTTCAGGTAGCGGCCGTAGTCGACGAAGGCGAGGTTCACCGCGTTGAGCATCAGCTCGATCGACATCAGCACCACCAGCGGGTTGCGGCGCACCAGCACCCCGACCGAGCCGATGGTGAACATCGCGGCGCTGAGCCCGAGGAGCAGCGGGAACAGGTCGATGCTCAGCATCAGCCCACCCCGACCGTCTCGCGCCCCGGCGTGGGAGCGGTCTCCTCGGGGAGCGCCCCCACCGGCGAGGCCGCCTCCGGCGGCTCCGCGGGGGCGTGGGGGAGCCGGCGGGTCAGGTAGACGGCGCCGACGGCGGCCACGATGAGCAGCAGCGAGGTGATCTCGAACGGCAGCAGGAAGGTGGTGAACAGCTCGCGGCCGAGCACCTGGACGTTGCCGGCGGCGTTCACCGTGGCCGGGTCGAAGGCGAAGCTGTGCTGGTCGCCCGGGGTCGCCGCCTGGGCCAGCCGCTGCCCCTGGAGCACGTGGTCGGTCTTCGAGTAGGTGACCCCGTTGACGGCGAGGGCGAAGACCTGGGCGGTGATGTAGCCGACCGCCACGATCCCCACCCAGAGCCGGGGGTCGCGGCGGGGCCCCTCGTAGTCGGGGTCGTGGCCGGGGTCGAGCAGGGCGATGATGAAGACGAAGAGGACCATCACCGCACCGGCGTAGATGATGATCTGGACGGCGGCGACGAACTGCGCGTTGAGCAGCAGGAAGAGCACCGCCAGGGACACCATGTTGCCGACCAGGCAGAGCGCGGAGTAGATGGTCTTCGCCGAGAGCACCACCCCCGCCGCGCTCACCAGCGCGAGGCCGGCGACGACGTAGGCGAGCAGGTCGACCGCGCTCATCGGTCCCTCTGGACGCGCCGCGGCTCGGCGACGGTGGGGACGTGGGGGGCGAGGCCGGCATTGCCGGGCACGGGCTGCTCGGCGCCCTCCCGGCGGATGCGCTCGTCCTCGTCCCAGGCCAGCCGCGGGCTGACCCCGGGGGCGCGCCCCGCCTGGCCGCGCTGGTCGGCGCCGGCGCCGCGCGGGTTCGGGCGGAGGCTCGCCGCGAAGTTCGGCCAGGCCTCGAGCAGGTCCTCCTTGACCGCCACGGTGCGCTCCCGCCGGTAGTCGGCGAGGTCGTACCGCGGCCCCAGGGTGATCGCCTCGGTGGGGCAGGCCTCGGCGCAGTATCCGCAGTAGATGCAGCGCATCAGGTTGATCTCGTAGCGCCGCGCGTAGCGCTCGCCGGGGGAGACCGGGTTGGCGGGGTCGTTCTCGGCGGGCTCGACGTAGATGCAGCCCACCGGGCAGGCCCCGGAGCAGAGCTCGCAGCCGATGCACCTCTCCAGCCCGTTGTCGTAGCGGTGGAGCACGTGACGGCCGCGGTGCCGGGGCATCGCCGGCTTCTGCTCCTCGGGCCACTGCAGGGTGATCGGCTTGCGGAAGAGCTGGCGGAGGGTGAAGGCCATGCCCTTGACGATCTCGATCAGCATCCCGGCCGCCCTCTCACATCGACGCCTTGATCGCCACCACCGCCCCGGTGACGGCGATGTTGAGCAGTCCGAGCGGCAGCATCACCTTCCAGCCCAGGTTCATCAGCCGGTCGTAGCGCAGCCGGGGCAGGGTCCAGCGGATCCACATCATCACGAAGAGCAGCAGCAGCACCTTGCCGAGGAACCACAGCACGCCGGGGATGAAGTCGAGGAAGGGCAGGATCGGCAGCCAGCCGCCGAGGAAGAGGGTGGTGGCGATGCCGCAGACCGTGACCATGTTGATGTACTCGCCGAGGAAGTAGAAGCCGAAACGCATCCCCGAGTACTCGGTGTGGTAGCCGGCCACCAGCTCGGTCTCGGCCTCGGGCAGGTCGAAGGGCAGACGGTTGGTCTCGGCCAGCGCCCCGGTGAAGTACAGGAGGAAGCCGAGCGGCTGGAGCAGCACGAACCAGGCGTGCTGCTGGGCGAGCACGATCTGCTCGAGGTCGAGACTCTGGCTGAGGATCACCACGCCCATCAGCGCGAACGCCACCGCCATCTCGTAGGAGATGAGCTGCGCCGAGGAGCGCAGCGCACCCAGCAGCGAGTACTTGCTGTTCGCCGACCAGCCGCCGAGGAAGATCGCGTAGACGCCGAGCGAGGTGACCGCGAGGATGTACAGCAGCCCCACGTTGAGGTGGGCGACGTCCCAGTGCAGCCGGTAGCCGTTCACCGTGCTGACCCCGCTGACCGGGATGACGGCGAAGGCGAAGATCGCCGCGGCGGCGGCGAACGCGGGGGCGATCAGGTAGAGGAGCTTGTCGCGGCCGGCGGGGGCGACGTTCTCCTTGAAGAGCAGCTTCACCGCGTCGGCGGCGGGCTGGAGCAGGCCGAGCGGGCCCACCCGGTTGGGGCCGATGCGCAGCTGGATGTGGGCGGCCACCTTGCGCTCGGCGTAGGTGCTGTAGGCGGCGGCGGTGGCGAGGAAGAGGACGATGATCACGCCCTTGAGCGCGATCACCCACCAGTAGTCGGGCCCGATCTGGAGTCCCCAGATGTCGGCGAGCATCAGACCGGCACCGGCCAGCGGGCGCGGCCGCCGTTGCCCGCCTCCGCATAGGCGGGGAGGGTGGCGGAGAGCTCGCGACCGGCCGCCACCATCTCCGCCGGCCAGCGCTCGCACCCCAGCTCGGCGGCGAGCATGGAGAGCACGCGCAGCTCGGTGGGCACGGTGGTGGCCGGGGGCAGGGCCTGGCGGATGCGCTGGACCCGGCCCTCGAGGTTGGTCACCGTCCCCGCCTTCTCGACGTGGGTGTGGCCGGGGATCAGCACCGTCGCCGCCTGGGCGACCGGCCCCGGCTGGGTCTCGATCGCCACCACCAGGTCGGCGGCGTTGAGCGCGCTGGTGAGCACCACCCCGGCGGTCGCCGCCCAGGGGTGCGAGCCCATGATCACCAGGGCGCGGACCTGGCCGGCGCTGGTGGCCTCGAGGATCTCGGTGCCGCAGCGTCCCGCTCCCGGAGCGGGCCGGTAGCCGGGGAGCAGGTTGGGGAGCAGCCCCAGGTCCTTGCAGCCGCGGCCGTTGACCCCGCGGGTCACGGTGAGGCGGCGGACCGCGGTGTTCGCGCCGGCGAGCAGCTGGGCCACGTGGGCTGCCTGGGCGCGGTCGACCTCGTCGGCGATCACCCCGACCAGGGCGCCGCCGGTGATGCCGCGAAGGGTGGCGTCGTCGACGTCGACCGGAAGCCGGTGGACGGTGGTGCCGCGCCTGCGCTGCGCCTTGAAGAGCCGCAGGGTGAGCACCGGCGCCTGCTGCTCGGGGCGGGCGCCGAGCACCACCACCGCCGAGCAGTCCTCGATCTCGGCGATGCCGAGGGCGTGCTCCTCCGGGGCGAGCCCGGGGAAGGGGTCGAGCTGGTGGTCGAGGTGGGTGGTGCCGATCGCCTCGCGGGCCAGCCGCTGCAGCAGCCAGGCCTCCTCGTTGGTGCACTCCGCCGAGCCGATCACCCCGATGGCGTTGGCGCCGTGCTGGTCGCGCACCTCGCGCAGCCGGCGTCCCGCCTCGCCCACCGCCTGCTGGGCGCTGACCTCCCGGTCGCCGCCGCCACCGGCGCGCACCACCGGCCGCCGCACCCGGTCGGTGCGGTTCCAGCGCGGGGCGCTGTAGCGGCCGCGGTCGCAGAGCCACATGTCGTCGACCAGCGGGTTGTCGCGCGAGGCGAAGCGCTTCACCTCGTACTCGCGGCTGTCGATGTTGATGTTGCAACCGTACGAGCACTCCGGGCAGACGCTGCGGGCGCGCTGCAGGTCCCAGGGACGGGCGACGAAGCGGTACTGGCGATGGGTCAGCGCCCCCACCGGGCAGACCTCGGGGAGGTTGCCCTGGAACGCCGAGCGCAGCGGCCGGGAGTCGAAGGTGGCCACCGAGGTGTGCACCCCGCGCTGCTGGAGCACGATCTCCTTCTCGCCGGTGATCTCGTCGTAGTAGCGGGTGCAGCGCCAGCAGAGGATGCAGCGCTCCTGGTCGAGCTCGATCCTGTCCGACAGCGGCACCGCCTTGTCGAAGTGCACCTTGTCGGTGATCGGCATCCGTGAGGTCTGGGGACCGTAGCGGAAGGCGAAGTCCTGGAGGTCGCACTCACCGCCCCGGTCGCACACCGGGCAGTCGAGCGGGTGGTTGAGGAGCAGGAACTCCAGGACCCCCTCGCGGGCCTTCGCGACCGGCGCCGTCTGGGTCTGGATCACCATGCCCTCGCTCACGTAGGTGGCGCAGGCCGGCTGCAGCTTGGGCATCTTCTCGACCTGGACCAGGCACATCCGGCAGACCGCCACCGGGTCCATCTTGGGATGGGCGCAGTAGATCGGGATGTGGATGCCCACGTCGGCGGCGGCGTCGAGCACCAGCTGGCCCCTGGGTGCGCGGGTCACCCGGCCGTCGATGGTGACCTCGACCCTGCCGTCGTCGGACGGCGGCATCCCCGCCTGGGTCATGCGGTTCCCGCCAGCAGCGGCCGGTGCGCGCCGGTCACCGGGCAGGCGCCGGCGCCGCAGTGGGCCTCGAACTCCGCCCGGAAGTGACGGTACGCGGACATCACGAACCAGGTGGCGGTGTCGCCCAGCGGGCAGAAGCACTTGCCGTCCATGTTGGCGCAGATGTCCTTGAGGGTGTCCAGCTCGTCGAGGGTGGCCACCCCCGCCTCGAGGCGGTGCATCAGCTGCGACTCGAAGTACGTGCCCTCGCGGCAGGGCGCGCACTTGCCGCAGGACTCGTGGTGGTAGAAGTCGACCAGCCGCATCGAGACGTTGACCAGGCAGGTGGTCTCGTCCATGAACATCATCGCGCCGGCGCCCAGCGACGAGCCCGCCTTCATCACCGCGTCCATGTCCAGGGGCAGGTCGAGGTGCTCGGGAAGGAGCACCTGCATCGAGCCTCCGCCGGGCTGGAACGCCTTCAGCGACCGGCCCTTCCACATCCCCCCGCAGTGCTCCTCGAAGAGCTCGCGGATGGGCCGTCCGAGCTCCATCTCGTAGCAGCCGGGCCGCTCGATGTGGCCGCTGCAGCACCACACCCGGGTGCCGGTGCTGCGCTCGGTGCCGATCGCCTTGAACCACTCGCCGCCGCGGGAGACGATGTGGGGGAGGTTGCTCAGGGTCTCGACGTTATTGACCACGGTGGGCTTGCCGTAGAGGCCCTTCACCGCGGGGAAGGGCGGCTTCAGCCGGGGCTGGCCGCGGAAGCCCTCCAGCGAGTCGATCAGCGCCGTCTCCTCGCCGCAGATGTAGGCGCCCGCACCGCCGTGGACGATGACGTCGCAGCCGAAGTCGGAGCCGAGGATGCGCTCGCCGATGTAGCCGGCGGCGCGCGCCTCCTCGACGCAGCGCTCGAGCAGCAGCCGCTGGTCGTGGTACTCGCCGCGGATGTACAGGAACGCGTGCTGCACCTGCAGCGCGTAGGCGGCGATGACGATGCCCTCGATCAGCTGGTGAGGGTTCTCGTCGATGAGGTAGCGGTCCTTGAAGCAGCCGGGCTCGGACTCGTCGGCGTTGATGCAGAGGTAGCGGGGGAAGACGTCGCGGGGCAGGAACGACCACTTCGTCCCGGTGGGGAAGCCGGCGCCGCCCCGGCCGCGCAGCCCGCTGATCTTCACCTGCTCGATGATCTCGTCGGGGGTGCGGTCGCGGAGCGCGGTGCGCAGCGCCTGGTAGCCCCCTCTCCGCTCGTACACGGGCAGCGTCTGCAGGCCCTCGACGCCGATGTCCTTGGTGAGCAGCTTGTACTCGGCCATTGCTGGGCGGTGATCCTACCCGGCCGCACCCGCCGAGGGCGGTCCCTCGGCGGTGGGCGGGGGCGGCGTGTTCGCGGCAGGCGGATTGGGCACCCGGGAGGGCGGCCCGTCGCGGTGGGCGGCGGGCTGGGCGGCGACCCGCGCCAGGATCGTGTCGATCCGCTGCGGGGTCAGGTGCTCCTCGAAGTGGTGGTCGACCTGCATCATCGGCGCCCCGCCGCAGCCACCCAGGCACTCGATCGTGCTCTCCCAGGTGAACATCCCGTCGGCGGTGGTGGTCCCCGAGGGGCAGCCGAGCCGCTGCTCGATGTGGGCGGCGGTCTCGTCGGCGCCGCGCAGCGCGCAGGCCGCGTTCACGCAGACCAGGATGTGGTGCCGGCCGGGCGGGCGCTTGAAGTACATCGAGTAGAAGGTCGCCACCGCCTGGACCTCGCTGGGGGCGAGCCCGAGCAGCTCGGCGACCTCGGCCATCGCCTCCGGAGGCAGCCAGCCGAGCTCGTGCTGCACCGCCCACAGCGACGGCAGGATCGCCGACCGCGGGTGCGGGTAGCGGCCACGCGCGTGCTCGATCTCCGCCCTGGTCTGGGCCGCGAGCATCACCGGTCGACGTCCCCCAGCACGATGTCGATGGACCCGATCACCGCCACCACGTCGGCGATCAGCTCGCCCTTGACCATGTACGGCAGGGCGCACAGGTTGCTGAACGATGGGGCGCGCACCTTGACGCGATAGGGGCGGTTACTGCCATCGGCGACCATGTAGAAGCCGAGCTCGCCGCGGGGCGACTCCACGGCCTGGTAGACCTGCCCTCGGGGCACCGAGAACCCCTCGGTGACCAGCTTGAAGTGATGGATCAGCGACTCCATGCTGGTGTTGAGCTCGTTGCGCGGCGGCGGCGAGACCTTGCGGTCGAGGGTGTTCACCGGCCCCGACGGGAGGTTGTCGAGCGCCTGCTCGATGATCCGCAGCGACTCGCGCATCTCCCGCATCCGCACCAGGTAGCGGTCGTAGACGTCGCCGTTGACGCCGATCGGCACGTCGAAGTCGAAGTGGTCGTACGAGCTGTAGGGCTGGGCCTTGCGCAGGTCGTAGGCGACGCCGCTGCCGCGAAGGCAGGGCCCGGACATCCCGTAGGCGAGCGCGTCCTCGGCGCTGATCGTGCCCAGCCCGGTGGTGCGCTCCCGCCAGATCGGGTTCTTGGTGATCAGCAGCTCGTACTCGTCGATCGCCTTCGGGAAGGTGTGCACCACCCTGCGCACCATCGCCTCGAACTCGTCGGGGACGTCGGCCATCAGGCCGCCGACTCGGATGAACGACGTGTGCATGCGCACCCCGCTCACCAGCTCGTTGATGTCCATGATGGTCTCGCGCTCACGCCAGGCGTAGAGGAACGGCGTGGTCGCGCCCATGTCGATGGCGTGGGTGCCGAACCAGACCAGGTGGCTGCCGAGGCGCGCCAGCTCGCACATGATCACCCGCAGGTACTGGCCCCGCGGCGGCACCTCCACCCCCAGCAGCTTCTCGGCGGCGAGCGAGAAGCCGAGGTTGTTGATCAGCGGCGCGAGGTAGTCCATCCGGTCGCTGTAGGGGATGCACTGCTGGTAGGTGTGGCGCTCGAAGTCCTTCTCGAAGCCGGTGTGCAGGAAGCCGATGTCGGGGCGGCAGC
Source organism: Candidatus Dormiibacterota bacterium (assembly GCA_036495095.1). Classification (NCBI taxonomy): domain Bacteria; kingdom Bacillati; phylum Candidatus Dormiibacterota; species Candidatus Dormiibacterota bacterium. The sequence goes on from DASXNK010000062.1 coordinate 44,431, forward strand.
CCCGCACCACCTCGCCGTCGAGGTCGAGCACCAGGCGCAGCACCCCATGGGTCGACGGGTGCTGCGGCCCCATGTTCAGCTCCATGGTGTCGTCGCCGATCTCGGTCAGCTCCACGTTGTCGAGATCCGGCGGCACCCCGAGCCGGCGGCGGCCCTCGGCGAAGCCCTGGTCGGCGCCGCCGGGCAGGCCGGGGCCGCCGGGGGGCGGGAGCACGGCGGCCATCAGCGCGACGACCCGGGCATGCCCGGCGGACGCTCCGCCGCGGGCAGGGCCCATTCGATGTTGTGGGTGAACGCGACCGGCTCACCGAAGGAGACGTAGTCGCGGCGCAGCGGATGCCCCTCCCAGTCGTCGGG
>DASXNK010000063.1 GCA_036495095.1 Candidatus Dormiibacterota bacterium
GTCCGGCAGGGAGGCCGCCGAGCCGCTCACGCGGCAGAGCCTCGAGCTGCTCACCCGGTACCACGACCGGCTGTCGGCGCAGGCCACCCACGGCGTGCTCCTCGTCCTCCAGGCGCTCGACGCCGCCGGGAAGGACAGCACCATCAAGCACGTCATGAACGGGCTCAACCCCAGCTTCGTGCGGGTGAGCAGCTTCAAGGTGCCGTCCAACGACGAGCTGATGCACACCTACCTGTGGCGCTACTCCACCCGCCTCCCCGAGCGCGGCTGCATCGGCATCTTCAACCGCTCCCACTACGAGGAGGTGCTGGTGGTGCGGGTGCACCCCGAGCTCCTCGCCCGGCAGCGGCTGCCCCTGGAGCTGATGGGCCCCGACATCTGGGAGCGCCGGTTCCGCGAGATCAACGGGTGGGAGCGCGAGCTCGTCGACAACGGCGTCCGGGTCGTCAAGGTGTTCCTCAACGTCTCCCGCGAGGAGCAGCGGCGCCGCTTCCTCGAGCGTATCGACGATCCCCGCAAGAACTGGAAGTTCTCCGCCGCCGACGTGCGCGAGCGGCGGTGGTGGGACGACTACATGCGCGCCTACTCGGACGCGCTCAGCCACACCAGCACCCGCTGGGCGCCATGGCACGTGGTGCCCGCCGACCACAAGTGGTTCACCCGCCTCTGCGTCGCCGGGCTGGTGCTCGACACCCTCGTCGACATCGACCCGCAGTACCCCCGGCCCAGCGAGGAGGAGCGGCGGGCGCTCCTCGAGGCCCGGGCGGAGCTGGAGGCCGAGACCGGCTGAGCCGGGTTCGGCTCGGCTCCTCCCCCAGGTGCAGCTGTCCCGGGGACGGTCACCGCGACCGCGGTCCCGGCGTGCCCACGTAGCGCTGGGCCCGGTCGCTCGCAACCACCTGGCCGTCGCCGCTCTGGAGAAAGCCGGTGACCCAGCCCTCCTCCCACCAGGCGACCAGCTGCCCGGTCATGTCCGACCAGCGGTCGGAGGAGAGCGCCGACACCACCAGCACGTCACCGTCCCAGCGGTCGGGCTCACCCACGGCGAGCTCGCCGGCGTGGCCGGCGAAGCGGTCCTCGCCGGGGTCGGCCACGACGTACACGTAGGGGCTGCCGGAGCGGTGGAGGATCAGCTCGCCCTGGGGGTCCTCGTAGAGCGAGACCCGTGCCGGCGCCATCGCCCGTCCTCCTGACCTGGCGGCACGAACGACCGTTCGTGGCTCCCGGCCAGCATACCAGCGGGGGTGCGGCGGCAACCGCCGCGGCGGCGCTCACTCCTCGACCGCGTCGATGATCCGCTCCAACGAGCCGTCCTCCCGGACACAGGTCTGGAACTGGGCGACCACGTCGGGCCGGGTCACCGGCGGGGCGCCGTCGGAGGGCACCCAGTCGCGCACCGCGACGATGCGCAGCCGGTGACGCGCCCGGTGCCCGTCCGTCCACTCCAGGTGGTCGCCGCGCTGCATGTGGAGCAGCGGGGTGAACACCCCGGCGTTGTGACCGAGGAAGTAGCGCCGCCCGGTGATGCAGGTGTCGATCGCGGCCTCCCCGCTCTGGAGCGGCGTCCGCCCGCTGCAGTCGCTGTATGTGCCGACTCCGGCGTGAAGGGTCCGGTCGTCACTGGTGAGCACGCCGTTGCTCGACGCGTGCGCAGGGGACGGTGCCAGCGGCAGCAGCGCCGGGGGAACCAGCATCAGCAGCAGCGGGAGGGAGGTGCGAAGCCGGAGGGCGGGGAGCGGCATCACCGGTTACCTCGCGATGTGGCGGAAACGCAGGGCGCAAGGAGACCGCAGCGCCGGAATCGCCACAAGGCTCACATGCGTGCACGCGGCGACACCGATGCGCATCGGCGAGGGATGCATCCGCATCCCTGCGCACCCGGGCGGATGGCCGTTGTGGCGGTGCTCGTGGGTGAGCTTTGCTTCGCGTCGCCCAGGCAACCGCAGGAGGACACATCAGCGTGAAGAGAACAGGTCTGCTCGGCACCGCGGGATCGATCGCCGCCGCGGCGCTTCTCACCGCGCCACTCTCGGCCGCAGCCGAGACCGCGCCCAACCAGCCCGCCGGGAGCGCCCAGGCGTCGGCGGTGCAGGTGTCGCTGTCACCCACGGCGTTGCTCACCGCGCTCCCCGCGGTGAACGGCGCTCTCCACCGCGCCCTCGCGGGCCACGGCGAGCACGATCTCGTGGTCCGGCTCGCCGGCACCCAGGCGAGCGGGCAGCTGCTGTCGGCGCCCTCGACCGACCTGCAGCAGGGGCATGCGGAGTCGACCGCGCTCGACGTCGACCTGGCGCCACTCGGCGACCAGCTGAGCGCGGTGCAGGGGGCGCTGGACGGCGCGCTCTCCACGCTCCGGACGGTGCAGCTGCCCGGCGCCGGGGCGCTCAGCCCCGGGGCGATCGGCCAGGGGAGCGGCCTGCTCTCCGGGGTGCTCGGCGGCAACCCGCTGGGGGGCTCGCTGCTGCCCCAGCTCATCAGCCTCGGCTCCGGCCTGGGCCAGGTCCAGGCGCTGCTGGCCGGCCTCGCCGGCGACGGCGGCCCGGGCGGCGTGCTCCACGGCCTCGACCCCAGGCTCGCCGAGACGGTGAGCGCCCGCTACAACGTCCCCGGCCTCCCCGACACCCCGGTGGCCGACGCCAGCCTCGCCGACATCAACCTTCCCGCGGGGGCGCCGCTGCAGCTGCAGCTCGCCCCCTTCCACGCCCGGGCGGTGAGCTCCGCCCTCGCCGCCGTCAACCACATCGACGCCGCCCAGAGCTCCGCCGACAACCAGATCACCAGCCTCGACCTCACCCCGAGGCTGGGGCTGCCCGGAGCCGGCGCGGCGGGTCCGCTGGGCGGCCTGCAGAGCACGGTGACCGGCCTGCTCGACCAGCGCACCGGCCTGCCCGCGGTCGAGTCGCTGCTCCGCGGCACCACCGGCAGCACCGGCCTGCTCCAGGGCCTGCCCCTCGCCGGCGGCGCCGATCCCGCCGGGGCGCTGCGCACCGTGCAGGGGCTGACCGCCAGCCTCGGCAGCCTCAGCCCGCTGCTCGGCCCGGACAGCCTGGTCGGGTCGCTGCTCGGCGGCGGCCTGTCCCTCAACTCGCTGATCCGGGCCACCGACGTCGCCTCCGCGGCGGCGGTGCAGCCGGCGGGGCCGGGCGCGGTGCAGGCGGTGGCCACCACCCGGGTGGCCGACCTCCAGGTGCTGCCGCTCGCCGCCTCGCTGCTCCGCGGCGTCCTCGGCGGACTGCCCGCCGGCACCGCCGCCGGCCTCACCCAGCGGCTCGGCAGCCTTCCCGACCTTGCACTTCTGGACATCAAGGGCGCGAACTCGAGCGCCCAGAGCAGCCTCGGCAGCGGCTCGGGAAGCCCCCACGGCAGCGCCGGCTTCGCCGAGATCGACGTCCTGGGGGTGCCGGTCGCCGGCGCCGCCGACGCGCTCGCGCTGGCGCCGGGTACCGAGAGGGACGTGCCCATCCCCGGCACCGGCCTGGCGCTGCTGATCAGCCGGGGACTGCCCAGCGTCGGCTTCGACACCCCGCTGCACCGAAGCGTGTCGGTGACCGGTCTCGATGTGCGCCTGGTCGGCGACGGCGCCGGCCCGCTGGGTGACCTGCTCGGCGGCTCGTCCGGCACCGGCGGCGCCGGCCGTCCGATCGCCGCGGTGACCCTGGCGAGCTCGGCGGCGCAGATCGCGTCGACGCCGGCGACCGGGATCTCCGCCACCGCCGCCCCGGCGCTGCTCACCGCCGCGCAGGGGCCGATCTCGCCGTCCACCGGCGGCTTCGGCGCCGCCCTGCCGATGGGCACCGCCGCCGGCCTGGTGGCGCTCACGCTCGCCCTCCAGGCCGCTCCCCGGCTCGCCGCCCGGCGGCGGCCGGAACGCCCCGAGAACCCGTGACCCAGGGGAGGGCGGCGTCCCCGCCGCCCTCCCTCCCTCCCCCTCCCCACCACGAGGCCGCCATGAACGTCCAGCACCCCCACCGATGGGTCCGTCGCGGCAGCTGGGGGCTGATGGGCGCCGCCATGCTCATCGCCGCCTACGCGCTGACGCTGGTCGCCTACCAGGGCTACCGGCAACACCACCTGCTCGCCGACTGGGACCGGCTGCATCCGCCGCAGTCCATCCCGCTCACCGGGTCCACGCCGGCCACGGTGGTGCTCGCCGGCCACCCCCACCTCGCCGGCGGCCGGCCGATCTTCCGCCTGGCGATCCCCTCGATCCACGTCGAGTCGATCGTCACCGAGGGGATCGACGGCGGCATCCTCAGCAGCGGTCCCGGCCACGACCCCCACACCGGCTACCCGGGCGAGGGCGGCCTCATCCTGGTCGGGAACCACAACGGCTTCTCGCTGAGCTGGGGTGACCTCCGCCCCGGCGACGAGGTGCGCCTCGACGCCGGCTACGGCAGCTTCGCGTACCGCATCGCCCGCCGCACCGTCGTGGGCGGGGACGACCGCGCCTACATCGACCGCCCCCGCGACGCCGAGACCCTCGCGCTGGTCACCTGCTGGCCGCTCTGGCAGGGCGCCTTCGCCCGTCAGCGGCTGGTGCTCGAGGCCACGCCGGTGGCGAGCACGTGAGGGCACCCCGGGCCGCCGCCGCCGGCGCCATCGCCGCCGCCGCCGCCGCCACCGGTCTGCTGACCACCGGCGCCGAGCCGCCGCCGGCTCCCGCCTCCGGGTGCGCGGTGGCGGTGACCGCGGTGAGCCCGGCGGTCGCCCATCGCGGCGAGCAGGTGACCGTCAGCGGCTCCGGGTTCACCTGCGACGGAGCCGCCGCCGCGCCGCCCTCGGTCACCGTCGACGGCAGGCCGCAGTCCGTGCTCGGAGACGCCGGCGACGGCGCGCTGGTGATCGAGGCCGGGGACGCCTGGGGAGCGGTGCAGGTGAGCGTGCGCGACCGCTGCGGGAGGTGCTCCCCGGCGCGCAGCAACGACGACCACCTGCTGCTCGGTGCACCGGCGACCACCGGGGGCACCCGGCTGGTCACCGAGGGCGGCCGTTTCAGCGTCGCCGGCTCGGGCCTGGACCTCGGCGGCCACCTCGCCGGCGCCGGCGCCACCGCCTGCGGCGAGGCGCTGGACGCGGGCGCGCGCAGCGACACCGCGCTGGCGCTCACCGCGCCCGCCCACTTCTGCCAGGGCCCCCTGACCCTGCGCCTGGTCGCCTTCACCGACACCGAGCACAGCGCCACCACCGCCGTCGACGTGCCCGGCGGCGCGCTCGACACCGCGATGACCGTCAGCGGGATCTCCCCCGCCCATGCCGCGGCGGGCGAGCGGGTCTCGGTCGCCGGGTCGGGGTTCGGCGGGAGCGGGACGGCCCTGCTCCACGGGCGGCCGGTGCCGTCGAGCTGGTTCGACCGGGCGGTCGAGGTGGTGCCGGTCGCGGGCTCGGCGCCGGGTGAGCTCGAGCTGGTCCGCGCCGACGGCCGCCGCGTCGACGCCGGTGCGCTGGGCGTCGACGCCGCGCCGTCGAACCGGCCCGCGCCCGTGACCTCGACCCCCACGCACCTCCCGCCCACCCCGCCGGCGACCCCGTCGCCCGGTGCCGCGGCGGCCGCGGTGCCGGCTCCGCCGCCCGCGCTGGCCCTGCGCCCGGCGCGGAGCAGCGGCGAGCCGGGGCGCGACCTGCCCTTCACCGTCACCCTCACCGCCGCCGGGGCGCCGGTGGCGGGCGCGGCGGTGGAGGTGGTCTTCGCCCGCGCCCCCGGCGGCGACGCGTCGGTGACACCGGCGCACGGGGTCACCGACGCCGGCGGGCGCGTATCCGGAGTGGTCCGCCTCAGCCGGCATCCCGGAGAGCACGTCCTGGTCGCCCGTGCGGGGCCGTCCTCCGACCGGATCACGGTGGCGGCCTGCTGTGCGCCCGCCATCGCCGCCGGCGCCCTCCGCGCCGGGGATGCACCCTCGAGCGGCGGCGCGCAGCGCATCCTGATCGCCGCGGCGCTGGCCGCTTGTCTAGTCCTCTTCGTCTCCGGCTTCGTCATGAACCTGGTCACCGGCGCGTCCCGGACTGGGCGGATAAGACTGCAATAATCCGTTCATAACGCGCTGGACGCGACGCCGGGTTGCGGCTATCCTCTGTGGCGGTTGTCGCAGTGAGGGGCGGACCGGCGGACTGGTCCATCCGAGTATGTGCCGAGGGGGGACCACGTTCGGAGACCAGGCATGGCGCTGTGTGGACATCGAGCGTGAACGGCGACGCCGCGGACGTTCGTGTCCTTCTCGTCGAGGACCATCGCATGGTCGCCGAGGCGATCGCCTCCGCCCTCAACGAGCGCGCCGGCATCCGGGTGGTGGGAACCGCGGGGTCGATGGCCGAGGCCTGCGGCGGGCTCCGGGGCGTGGACGCCGACGTCGTGCTCGTCGACTACCGCCTGCCCGACGCCACCGGCACGGTGGTTGCACGGGAGCTGATGGCCCAGCGCCCCGAGGTGCGGGTGGTGATCATCACCGCCGCCGAGGACGAGGCGATCCTCACCGAGGCGCTCGACGCCGGCTGCTGCGGCTGTGTGCGCAAGAGCGCCGGCATCGAGGAGCTGGTCAGCGCGGTGCAGGCGGCCAGGGCGGGCAAGGTGGTAATCCCGGCGGTGCTGCTGGAGAGGGTGATGAACCACCTGCGCCAGCCTGCCGACAGCATCCTCTACGGGCTGACCCCTCGCGAGCTCGACGTCCTCCGGCTGCTCGCCGGCGGATGGACGACGCGCGCCATGGCGGACGAGCTCGGAGTCACGTTCCACACCATCCGGAACTACGTCCAGGCGGTCATCCAGAAGCTGGGAGCGCACTCCCGCCTCGAGGCCGTCGCCATCGCGCTCCGCGAGGGGGTGGTGGCCTCGCCGGAGCGCTGACCGAGGCCGTCGGCGGCGTGTGATCCGGGTCCGCAGGGGATCCAGTAGCGCACCGTGGTGCCGCAGCCGGGGTGGGACGAGAGCAGCAGCCAGCCGCCGGCGATCTCGGCCCGCTCGCGCATGCTGGTCATGCCCAGGTGACCGGGCTCGGCATCGTGCCGCACCTTCGCAATGGTGAAGCCGACGCCGTCGTCGTCGATGCTGGCGAGCACCCCCTCGTCGACGCTCTCCAGGCGGATGCGCACGGTTGCGGCGGCGGCGTGCTTGCGGACGTTGGCCAGCGCCTCCTGGGCGATCCTGTAGACGACGATGCTGCACTCCTGGTCGGGCTCCGCGGTGAGCTCGTCCTCCACCATCACCCGGGTCGGGGTGCCCTCGAGTCCGCGCCGCGCGTGGTCGGCGATCGCCGAGCTGAGCCCGGCGCCGTCGAGCCGCGGCGGCCCCAGCTCGAGGAGCAGGGCGCGGAGCCGGCGCACCGCGTCGGCGAGGGTGGCGTCGATGCAGCCGATCAGGTCGAGGTCGCGCGGCGAGGTCAGCCGCCGCTTCAGCTGCTCGAGACGGATTCCGATCGCCGTCATCGCCTGCAGCGAGTCGTCGTGCACGTCGTAGGCGATGCGGGTGCGCTCCGCCTCCTGGGCGGTCACCAGCTGGCTGAGCAGGCGGCGCCGCTCCTGGTCGGCCCGGTACAGCTCGGTGATGTCGTTGGCGATGCCGAAGCCGCCCACGATCATGTCGCCGTGGTGGATCGAGCCGAACCACACGTCGAAGGCATGCTCGTCACGGATCACCACCGCCCGCACCTCGTCGCCCTCGAGGGCGACGCGGACCCGGTCGGTGAGGTCGAGCCGGGACAGCTCGGCGTCGAACACCGAGAGGCCGATCAGCTCGTCGCCGCCCATGCCGAGGTAGCTCAGGCAGCGCCCCGCCGCCATGGTGATCACCCCCCGCGCGTCGAAGACGAACACTGCGACCGGGGCGGTGTTGACCACCGCCAGCAGCCGCGCCTCCGCCTCGGTGCGGGCGCGCTCGCTGCGCAGCGCGTGGGCGAGCAGGGCGCGCAGCCATGCCTCCTGGCGGAGCATGGCCTCGTCGAGCTCCCGGCGGAGGGTGAAGTCCTGGATGTGGAGCAGGTGGTGGGTCACCTCCCCGCCGTGGCGGTGGAGGACGGTGGCGTCGACCAGGGCGTGCACCGTCGCCCCGTCGGCGCGTCGCAGCTGCGCCTCGGCGCGCCGGCCGGGTTCGAGCGGCCAGGCGACCCCGCGGGCGGCGACCAGGTCGCACTCGGGCGCGGCGAGCCGGTGTCCGACCAGGTCCGTGCACGAGCGCTGGAGCATCTCGCAGAGGGCGTGGTTCACCTGCACGCAGCGACCCGCGGTGTCGACGATCGCCATCCCCATCGGGGCGTCGTTGAAGATGGTGCGGAAGCGCTCGTCGACGTCGCGCCCGGCCTCGACGGTGGAGATGTCCTCGGTGGCGTCGAAGGCGACACCGACGACGCCGAGCAGCTCCCCGGCCTCGCCGCGCACCGGTGCGCGCGAGAAGCCGATCACCCGGCCGTTGAGGTCGACCTGGCCGCTCACCGCCTGTGCCGGGCTCCACAGCGCGGGCAGGGCCTGGTCGAGGGCGGCGGTGCGCTGCGCGCGCTCGTTGAACAGCGTGAGCAGGTTCTGGCCGACGAGCATGGCGGGGTCGAGCCCCAGGCGCTCGAGCATCCGCCCGTCCGCGAACGTGCAGACGCCGGACGCATCGCAGGTGAAGAGGACCATGGGAGCACCGGCGACGATGCTCCGGAGATCGGTGAGAGGGTCGTGAGCGCTGTCCTCGGAGCGCAGCTCCCTCAGCCGGGGGGGCCTGATCATCGTGACGTCCTCGGATCGGATTGCCCAGTCGCGTGCGAGGCTTCGGCGGGACCTTCATCAAGCCAGGGCCGGCGGGAGGCGGCAAGATGCATTTGCGTCCCCGGCGCGGCCACCTGTGCGAACTGTCAGCGCCGGCCGCCGTCACCCCGCGGCCGTCTCCAGGATGGCCTCGACCAGATGGTGGGCGTTGGCGCCCTTGACCACGTACCGGTCGGCCCCGGCGCTGAGGATCCGGGTCATCTGGGCACGGTCGTCGGCAGCCGAGTAGGCGACGATGCGGGTCTCCGGCGAGGCCGCGCGGATGCCGATGATGGCCTCCAGCCCGCCCCCGCGGGGGATCCGCACGTCGACGACCGCAACCCCCGGGTGATGCTCGCGGACCAGGCGCACCGCCGCCTCCGCGTCGCCGGCGACCCCCACCACCCGGAGGTCGGGATGCTCGCTCAGCATGTCGGCGAGCGCGTCCCGCACCGCGGCCTCGTCGTCGGCGATCACGACCGTCAGCGGCACAGCGGTCGGCCCGGCGCCCGCACCGGCGTCTCGGGACCGCGGTTCACCCGCAGCCAGTAGCCGCTCAGCTGGCGGACCACCTCCTCGAACCGCTCGAAGTCCACGGGCTTGACCACGTAGCTGTTGGCGCCCAGCTTGTACCCGCGGACCACCTCGCTCTCCTGACCCGCCGAGGTGAAGAGCACCACCGGGATGTGGCGCAGCCGCGCGTCGGTCTTCACCTCGGCGAGGACCTCGAGGCCGTCGACCCGCGGCAGCTTGATGTCGAGGAGGATCACCCTGGGGCAGGGCCGCCCGGCGCGGTCGGCGTGGCGGCCGGTGGCGCGCAGGTACTCCAGCGCCTCCTCGCCGTCGCGCACCGCCGCCACCGCGACCGGGCCACCGTGACTGCGGAGGCTGTGCAGCATCAGCTCCTCGTCGTCGGGGTTGTCCTCGACCAGCAGGACGTCGACGGCGTCGGTGGCGTCCACGCTCACGGCTTCTCCCCGCTGTCGCCGATGGTGAAGTAGAAGGTGGCTCCCATCCCGGGCTCGGCCTCGGCCCAGATCCGTCCGCCGTGCCGGTCGATGATGCGGTGCACGATGGCGAGACCGGCGCCGTTCCCGGTGAAGTCCGGTCCGTCGTGCAGCCGCTCGAAGAGACCGAAGAGCCGGTGCGCGTACCGCATGTCGAAGCCGATGCCGTTGTCGCGGACGAAGTACACCGGCGCCGCGCCATTCCCGCCGGCACGCCGCCAGCCCACCCGGACGACCGCGCGCTCACCCGGCCGGGTGAACTTCACCGCGTTGCCGATGAGGTTCTCGTAGACCTGGCCGAGGAGCACCGGGTCGGCCCGGCACCGCGGCATCTCGTCGACGCTGATGTCGACCGCGCCGTCGCCGCCGGCGCGCAGCTGCTCGGCGGCGGCCCGCGCCGCAGCCGCCGGGTCGACCGGCTGGAGGATCAGGCGCCGGCCGCCGAGGTGGGCGTGGTCGAGCAGGGCGTCGATGAGCCGGCCCATCCGCTGCGCGTTGCGGGCGATGGTGGCGAGGTGGCGCCTCCCCTCCGCTGACAGGGCGGCGCCGTCGGCGGCCTCGAGCATCCGCGCGAAGCCGTGGATGGCGCGCAGCGGAGCGCGCAGGTCGTGGGACACGGTGTAGGTGAAGGCGCCCAGCTCGCGATTGCTCGCCTCCAGCTGCGCGGTCCGCTGCTGCACCCGCGCCTCGCTCTCACGGCGTCCGCTGATCGCGGCGGCGAGCACCAGCGCGGTGAGCCCCACCGCGGCGCTGTAGAGCTGCAACTGGATGAGGCGGTCGTTCATCGTCCCCGCGGCGAACGGTCCCCGGCCGTGCACCGTGCACCAGATCGCCACCGACGACACCGCCAGGGTCACGGCGGCCGCTCCGGCCTGCTCGAAGCGCACCGCGGCCCACACCACCAGGGGGAAGAGCATGTACGCGAACCCCCCGGAGCCGAGGAACACGACGAGGGCGACGGCCAGGGTGACAGCGGCGAGCGCCGCGCCCTCGAGGTCGCGCAGCCGCAGGCGGCGCGGGCGCCCCAGCGCCGCGTGCAGCACCAGGACCACGGGGGCGAACAGCACCACCCCGATGCCGTCGCCGAGCCACCAGGTGGTCCAGACGGTGGGCAGCGTGCCCGACGGAGCCACCCCGCCGAGCACCAGTGCGGCGGTGCCGGCGGAGGCGGCCACCACCGGCGCGACCAGGCCGCCGAGGACGGTGAGCAGCACCACGTCGCTGATCCGGGTGAGCGCGACGCGCATCCCGGCGCGGCGCAGCAGCGTGGTCGCGACCAGGTACTCGCCGGTGTTCCCGGCGGCGATCCCCGCGGCCACCGCCGGGGCCAGCCCGGTGGTGAGGTTGACGAGGAACGCGGCGATGGCGAGCGCCGGCCACACCCGCGATCCCAGGATCAGCAGCGCCGCCACCGCCACTCCCGACGGCGGCCAGACCGGCGAGACGTTGGTGTGCCGGAACTGCAGCAGCAGCCCCAGCCGCGCCGCCGGGTAGTACAGCAGCACCACGAGCACGAGTGCCGCCACCGCCCGGAGCACGGCGGCCGGGTCAGGACGCGCTCTGCCGACTGCCGCGGACATCTTCACGGGCTCCGGAGATGCTACCCGAGGATCCGCCGACGGCCCTTAAGGACCGGTTAAGCGTTCGCCCCGAGCTGGTCGCCGAGGAAGGCGAAGGTCCGCCTGCGCTCCCTGACCACGGTGTCGCCCCAGGGGTGATCCTCCCACGCCTCGGGGAGCCCGAGCGCGAACCCGAGCAGGTCATCGCACCCTCGCACAGCGTCGTCCACGGCACGCGACGGTACAACAGAGCCCTGCGGCATGTTTCTCGTGCTCCTGGCCGAAACGCAGTGCGCGGGAGGCGCCGCAGCGCCTCCCGCGATGGGAACGGGGGGACGTGGTCCCCTCCCGAGACCTAGTTTCTTGCCGACGCCGGGGACAGGTTGGTGAGCTGCTGCTCGACCCGGCGCAGGCCGTCGGCCATCGAGCGCGCGGCGCCGATCACGTGGCACTCGGTCCGGACGAGGCGGTTGAACGGCAGCGACATCAGGGACTCCTGGAGCTCGTCGGCGGTCGACGCCTCGCACAGCAGGGCACAGGCGCGCTCTCCCACGAACGGGTAGACCGCGGTGATGCGCTTGTCCTTGCCCGCGGCGAGCTGCTCGTACGACTCCCTCACCAGCGCAACCTCCTGCGCCGGGGGCAGCACCGACCCCTCGTTGCCACGGATCAGCACCAGAAACTGCATGTCGGGGACCCTCCATCGTCTGTCGATCTGTGTCGAGAACCGGCGGGTGCTCTGCAGTCTAGGGGCGCCCCGCGCAGACCGGGTGAACATTGTTCGGGCGTCGTGTTAAGGTTCCGTCGCCGTCCCCACCCGGCGGTCCTGTGTGCGACACGGGGCCGCCCGAGCACCACAACCCTGTCTATGACTCGGAATTGGCACTAAACGCGGTAGTTGAAATTTAGGTGCACTTGGCGTCAACGTGTGAGTCGCTGCGTTCGGTCCGTACGTAGCGAATCAGGGAGGGAGCCCAAATGACGGGTGCACACGACTTCCTCACCATCGGGGAGGCGGCGGAGCTCTGTGGCCTGTCGCGCTCCGCGTTGCGCCGGGCGGTGGCCCGGGGGCATCTGGCGGCGTGGCACACGCCCGGCAACCACCTGCGGGTCGGCCGGAAGGACTTCGCCGACTTCCTTCGGGGCCTGGGAGCGGTCGAGCTCGCCGGGCGCGCCGAGCAGCGGAGGACGACCACCACGACGCCGTAGGATCCGGCCTCAGGAGCCGCCGGTCACCGCCTGTCCCCTGCCGAACCCGGCTCCGGGGCCCTGCGGCGGCGGCTGGAACCCCCCGGCGCCGGGGGGCTGCGGGTCCTGGGGCTGGGCCGCGCCCGGGTCGGTGACCTGGGCGGCGCCGTTCGAGGCCTGGGAGTGACCGGGGATGGTGGCCGCGGCGACGGCGCCGATCCCCGCCACCGCGGCGACAGCGGCGGCGGCGATCCCGATCCGCCAGCTGGCCAGCCGGGCGAGGGCGCCGTCCCGGACCTCGGCCGGCGACCCCGGCGCCCGGTGTGCCGGGGTCACCGCGACCCCTGGCGCAGGCGCAGGGCGAGCAGCGGGCAGGCGGCGGCGGCGCGGCGCGCGTGGCCGACCAGGGGCCCCGGCACCGGCACCGGCCGGACCAGGGGGTAGCCCCAGTCGTCGAGCCGGATCAGCTCGGGGAGCAGTTCGGCGCAGAGGCCGTGGCCGTCACAGCGGATCCGATCGACCTCGAGCGTGGGCCCCTCCATCAGGCTGCCTCGCGAGCGCGGACCGAGCATCCGCCCCGCCGGTGGTGGTGGAGGAACTCCTCGTCGAAGACCCGGAGCGCGGAGAGCAGGAACCCGGCCGCCCCGTCGGGGTGGTGGCAGGCGCCGCGGCCGCTCAGCTCACCCGACCAGCGCCGGAGGCGCTCGAGGTCGTCGGGCTCCGCTCCGGTGACGGCGAGGCGGTGCATCGCGGCGGCGGCGGCCCGCAGCCCGAAGACGCAGGGGCCGCACTGGCGGGCGCTCTGCTCGGCGAGGTAGGTGATGATCCGGGCGCTCTCGACCACCCCGCAGCGGTGCTCGGGGAGCACCGCGACCACGCCGCAGCCGAGCGAGTGGCCGCGGTCGCGCAGGGCGGGGGCGTCGAGGGGCAGCCCCCAGGCCTGCTCGGCCGCCACCCAGCCGCCGAAGTAGCCGCCGAGCAGCACCGCGCGGGCGGGCGCGCCGAGGCCTCCGCCACCGGTCACCGCCTCGCCGACGGTGCTGCCCTGGGCGACCTCGAGCACCCCGGGTACGGCCACCGCCCCGCTCAGGGTCAGCAGCGCTGTGCCCGCCGCCTCCCCCCGCCCGAGGTCTCGGAACCACCGGTCGCCGTGGCGGGCGATCATCGCCGCGTGGGCCAGGCTCTCGACGTTCTGGACCAGGGTGGGGCGGCCGTCGGCGCCGCGCTCGTAGGGTCGTGGCGGCAGCGACGTGGGCAGGGCGACGCCCTCGTTGAGGAAGTGGACGGCCGCGGTCTCCTCCCCGGAGACGTAGCGCGCCGGGGCGGTGGCGATGCGGGTGCTCCGCCGCTCGGCCTCGGGTCGCTCGGCGAGGGCCCGGCGGAGGGCGGAGACGGCGCCGGCGTGTTCGGCGCCGACGTAGAGCACCACCTCGCCGGCGCCGGTGGCGCGGGCGGCGAGGGCGGCGCCGTCGAGCACGAGGTGGGGTCGGGCCTCCATCAGCACCCGGTCCTTGCGGCTCAGGGGCTCGCCCTCGGCGCCGTTGACGAGCACCACCGGTCCGGAACCACCACGCTCCGCCACCGAGCGCCACTTGCGGCCCACCGGGAAGGCCGCGCCGCCGCGGCCGCGGAGGTCGCTGCGGTCGAGGAGGTCGATCAGCTCCGTCCCGGCGGAGGGCAGCGGGCCCAGCCGGGAGAGGTGGGCGGCGGCGGTCTCCATCCCGGCGCGGGGATCCGGGCCGGAGAGCAGGCTGAGACCGGTCATCGTCCCGCTCCGGAGGCGGTGCGGCGCACCGCGGCCCGCTTCTCGGCGGCGAGCGGGTCGCCCGGAGAGAGCAGCCGGTAGGCGCCGGCGGCGAGCACGCCGGCGACGCAGACGACGGTGATCCCGGACATCCACAGCGACCCGGCGTCGGTGCCGGTGCCGAGCCCGTGGAGCACCGCGACCGGCCAGCACCCGTAGGCCAGCCAGTGGATCGCCCGCCAGGCGCGGTGGCCGATCACCGAGCGCAGCAGGCTGGTGGCGGCGACGGCGAGCATCAGGTCGATGGCGATGACCCCCAGCCCCAGCCAGAGGGTGCGGTAGGAGGAACCGAAGGGCACGGTCGCGGCGACGATGCCGAGGTGGGTGTAGGGATCGACCACCGCGGTGACGATGTGGAGGGCGAGGAAGACCAGGGCCATCAGGGAGAGGTCTCGGTGCAGGGCGGCGGTGAGGAACCGCGGCCACCGGGGGCCGCCGGCCCGCGCCCGGGTGAGCATCCCCAGGGCGATGACGCCGCTCAGCAGCACCATGCTGACCACGCCCGCCGCGCGGGTCGTGTACCAGAGCAGGGTGGTGTTCATCGGCGCCTCCGTGGTGAGCTTTTCATCGGACAGCTCTCACGATGGGCCCGCGACCTCCAGCGATCCTGGGTGGTTCCTGGGAGAACGCTGGGAATCCAGCTCGATGCGGAGGGTCGGCGGCTGGGCGGTCTGCACCATGTGCGGTCCGGAATGCTTGGTGGCGGGCGCCGAAGCCATTCCTTAACGCACGGGGTAGCCTGATCCGGTCCATCATTGGGGGGGAAGATCAAATGCGGCTGACCACGCGCGTCCCGGATTCGCCACCCGTGCGTGCGGCGCGGTGATGGCGCCGCTGACCGTCGCGGCGACTCCATACCCGTTCCTCCTCGACCCCGCGTCGACCGCGCTGCTGATCATCGACATGCAGCGCGACTTCCTCGAGCCGGGCGGCTTCGGCGCCGCCCTCGGCAACGACGTGAGCCTGCTCCAGGCGGTGGTGCCGCCGCTCCGCCGGGTGCTGAGCGCGGCGCGGGCGGCGGGGCTGCCGGTGATCCACACCCGCGAGGGCCACCGTCCCGACCTCAGCGACTGCCCGCCGAGCAAGCTGGCGCGCGGCAACCTCCCCAACGGGATCGGCAGCCCCGGGCCCAAGGGCCGGATCATGGTGCGCGGCGAGCACGGCCACGACATCGTCGACGAGCTCGTTCCGCTCGAGGGCGAGGTGGTCGTCGACAAGCCCGGCAAGGGCTCGTTCCACGCCACCGACCTGGAGCTGATGCTGCGCAACCGCGGCATCGCCAGCCTGGTGGTCCCCGGGGTGACCACCGAGGTCTGCGTGCACACCACGGTGCGCGAGGCCAACGACCGCGGCTTCGAGTGCCTGGTCCTCGAGGACTGCGTCGGCTCCTACTTCCCCGAGTTCCACGAGGTCGGGCTGAGGATGATCGCGGCGCAGGGCGGCATCTTCGGCTGGGTCACGTCGTCTCCGCTCCTGCTCGACGCCCTCGCCGCCCTGGAAGGAGAAGCATGACCACCACCACCGCCCCGCCGACCGACGAGGCACCGGCGCCGCCCTTCCAGGTGCCGATCTGGACCCCGGGCGACCTCAACGCGTTCTTCGGCCTCGGCATCAACCTGCTCGTCAACGTGCTGGTGCTGGGATCGCTCGCGGCCGGGGTCGTCCACATCAGCGGTCACGACGTCAACGGCGTGATCCTCCCGGCGCTGGGCATCGAGCTGCTCATCGGCAACCTCTTCTACTTCACCCTGGCCCGCCGGCTGGCCCGCCGTGAGGGCCGCACCGACGTCACCGCGATGCCCTACGGGCCGAGCGTGCCCCACATGTTCATCGTGACCCTGGTGATCATGCTGCCCGTCTACCTGCGCACCCACGACCCGGTGCAGGCCTGGCAGGCCGGCATCGCCTGGGCCTTCATCATCGGGGTGATCATCCTGATCGGCGCCTTCGTCGGCCCCACGGTGCGACGCCTCACCCCGCGCGCGGCGATGCTGGGGACGCTGGCGGGCATCTCGGTCTCGTTCATCTCGATGCGCCCGGCGGCGCAGATGTGGACGGCGCTCTGGATCGCGCTGCCCACCTTCGCGGTGATCCTCATCGGATTCCTCTCCGGGGTGCGGCTGCCGCGCAACTTCCCGGTGGGCCTGGCCGCGCTGCTGCTCGGCACCGCGATCGCCTGGATCGGCGGCTACATGTCGCTGCCGGCGGTGGGCGACTCGGTGCACCAGATCGCCCTCTCGTTGCCGAACCTCGACCCGGGGCGGCTGATCCGCGGCCTGCAGGGCATCTCCCCGCTGCTCGCCACCGCCATCCCGCTCGGCATCTACAACTTCACCGAGGCGATGAGCAACGTCGAGAGCGCCGCCGCCGCCGGCGACAACTACAACCTGCGCAGCGTGCTGCTCGCCGACGGCACCGGGGCGGTGATCGGCTCCGCCCTGGGCAGCCCCTTCCCCCCCGCCGTCTACATCGGCCACCCCGGATGGAAGGCCGCGGGCGGCCGCGCCGGCTACTCGCTGGCCACCGGCATCAGCGTCTTCCTGCTCTGCGCCCTCGGGCTCTTCCCGCTGCTCGGCGCCCTCCTCCCCATCCCCGCGATCGTGCCGGTGCTGCTCTACATCGGCCTGGTGATCGGCGCCCAGGCGTTCCGCGCCGTCCCCCGCGCCCACGCCGCCGGGGTGGTGCTGGCGATGATCCCGAACATCGCGGCATGGGCCTCGGGACTGGTCGCGGGCGCACTCTCCGCCGCCGGCACCAGCGCCGACAGGGTGGGTGAGACCGCGCTCGCCAACGCCGGCATCATCAACTCCGGGCTGCTCCAGCTGGGCGAGGGCGCGGTGCTCGCGGGCATGGTGCTCGGCGCCATCGCGGTGCTGCTCATCGACCGCAGGTTCGTGCTCGCCGGGATCTACTGCTTCGT
Organism: Candidatus Dormiibacterota bacterium; assembly: GCA_036495095.1. Lineage (NCBI taxonomy): Bacteria > Bacillati > Candidatus Dormiibacterota > Candidatus Dormiibacterota bacterium. The sequence continues at coordinate 17,197 of DASXNK010000063.1, forward strand.
CGGCGCGGCGCTGGCGACGGTGGGGCTGATCCACGGCGGCCAGGTGGGCTTCTGGGTGTCGCCGAGCGTCGCGCTCGGGTACGCGCTCACCGGCGTGGTGTGCTTCGGCTTCAGCCTGCTCGGCGTCCCCGTCCGCGAGGTCGACCCCACCGACTCCAACGACGTCGCCGGCGTCGACGACTCGCCCGCCCCGACGCTGCGGCTGCCGCAGATGCCGCGACTCCGCGGCCGCACCGCGGAGGTTGCGCTCGCCGGCGAGAGTGTGGCCGTCGCCGTACCCCTGGAGGAGGCGGCGCCGTGAGCGGGGTGGTGGCCGACCCCTACACCTGGCCGTACGACGGCGACGTCGACCCCGCACACACCGCGCTGGTCTGCATCGACTGGCAGACCGACTTCTGCGGCGAGGGCGGCTACGTCGACACCATGGGCTACGACCTCGCCCTCACCCGGGCACCCCTGGAGCCGACCGTGCGCGTCCTCGCCGCGGCGCGCAGCCAGGGGATGATGGTGGTCCACACCCGCGAGGGTCACCAGCCCGACCTCTCCGACCTCCCCGCGAACAAGCGGTGGCGCTCCGGGCGCCTCGGCGCCGAGATCGGCACCGAGGGCCCGTGCGGACGCATCCTGGTGCGCGGCGAGCCGGGGTGGGAGATCGTCCCCGAGGTCACCCCGATGCCCGGCGAGGTGATCATCGACAAGCCCGGCAAGGGCGCCTTCTACGCCACCTCGCTCGACCTGGTGCTGCGCGTCGGCGGCATCACCCACCTGGTGCTCACCGGCATCACCACCGACGTCTGCGTGCACACCACCATGCGCGAGGCCAACGACCGGGGCTACGAGTGCCTGATCCTCTCCGACTGCACCGGCGCCACCGACCCCGAGAACCACAGGGCGGCGCTGCGGATGGTGACGATGCAGGGCGGCGTCTTCGGCGCCGTGGCCACCTCCGACGCGCTGCTCGCCGCGCTGTGAGCGCCGCCGCGGGCGCGCTGCAGGACGAGCGCGTGGTCGCCGAGGTGCGCGCGCAGTTCGACGCCTACGAGACCGCGCTGCTCGCCAACGACGTCGAGGCGCTCGACGGGTTCTTCTGGTCCAGCGACCGGGCGATCCGGTACGGCATCGCCGAAACCCTCTACGGTGCGGAGGAGATCGCCGCCTACCGGCGCACCGTCACCCGCGGGGCCTGGGACCGGGACCTCACCCGGGTGGAGGTGCGCACCTTCGGGAACGACGCCGCAGTGGTGGCGGCGGAATGGTCGTGGGAGGAGCAGTCGGGCCGGCAGACCCAAACCTGGGTGCGGCTGCCCGAGGGCTGGCGAATCGTCTGCGGACACGTCTCGCTGGCTCCGTGAACGGCGGGTAACCCTGGTCGCGCATAATGGCGGCCATCGCACGTGCATCCCTGATGGCGATGCGACGCACACAAACGATGCGCGCCCATGTCCGCACCTCCGGAGGCAGTCCCATGGCGAGAGCCCGTCAGACGCCAGCGGCGCCCGCGCCGCCGTCGCGCCGGCGGCGTGCCGCCGGAGCCGATACGTTGCGCAGCGCCGCCGACGACTTTCTGTCCCGCTTCGGCGGGCTGGTGGACGAGATCGTCGGGCTCCGCGAGGCGCTCGAGCAGGCGCAGCAGGAGAACCTCCGGCTCCGTGACGAGCTCGCCGAGGGCATCGACCTCTTCCGTGACGCGCGCGCCCTGGTGGTTCGCGCCGAGGCCCCGGTGCGCGGACGCGGCCGGGGCGGAGCCCGCTCGGCCGCCGAGCCGGGCCGTGGCCGCTCTCGCGCCGCCGCCCCGGCTCGCGTCGCCGGGCGGACTCGCACCCGCCCCGCCAACGGCAGGGTGACCCCCGCGGCGGTGACCGCCGACGTGGTGCGCGCGGTCATCGGCAGGATGGGCAGCGCCACCGCGGGCGAGATCGCCCAGCAGATCACCTCGGCGGGGACGCCGGTGTCGGGACGCGCGATCCGCCACATCGCCAAGGTGGCGGGGGCGGTGGCCCGGCCCGGCGAGGGCGGGCGCATGGTCTACACCCTGAGCTGACCGCGGCCCGGGCGCGCCGCTGTGACGATCCTGCCGCGCGGTCAGGGCGGGCGGAATCGCGTCGGTACAGTGGCCGCATGGGCGCCTCCTCCTCCCCCACCCCCGCGCAGGAGGCTCGCGCCCAGCGGCTCCTGGTCGAGCTGGTCACCCGCACCGGCCTGGGCCGTGGCGCCTCGCAGCTGCGGGTCGACGACGTGCGCATCGTCAAGGGCAGGACCACCGCGCTGATCGTGGTCGCCGTCTATCACGAGGTCGGCAGCCGCCGCCGGCACTCGATCGCGATCGGTGCGGACCCCGGCGCCGACGCCTGGGACCAGCTGAGCGACGCCGAGGTGACCGCCCTGCTGGCCCGCGATGCCGCCGCCTTCCTCGACGGCCACCACTGGCAGCGGCTGATCGGGGTCGGCCTCCGCGCCGCCGCCGCCCTGGGCGCGCTGGCCACCGTCGCCGCGGTGCTGCTCGGCAGCCAGACCGGGCTCGGCCTCCCGACTCTCGGGTTCGCCGTCCTCGCCGCCACCCAGCTGATCACCGCGGCACTGGGCCGCGGGCTCGACCTCCAGGCCGACCGGCGCAGCGTGGTGATGACCGGGAACGCCGCCGCGCTCGCCGGCTGCTACCGGCGCGAGGCCGCGACCGGCCCGGGACCCACCGGCGGCCTGGGCCGGGTGATCACCGCCTGGCGGCGCCTCGCCGTCGGCCGCGCCGCCGCCGATCAGCGCCTCGCCCACATCGCCGCGACCGCCGACCCGAGCTGAGGCCCCGGCCCGGGCGCCGGTCAGTAGGTGCCGTTGGACCGGTGGAGGCCGTTGCCGCTGGCACCGCCCCCGTTGAGGTCGACGCTGCTCTGCTGGCACTGTCGCAGCGCCCAGGCGCTGAGCCGCTCGATCTGGGTGAGCGCCGCGACCCGGTCCTGCACCGCGGTGCAGCGACGGGCGGTCTCGATCAGCTCGGCGATCTCGGCGAGCAGGAAGTCCTCGGCGGCGAGGCTCGCCGCGGGCCGGTGGGCACCGCTCTGGGTGCAGACCGGCAGCGGCCCGGTGTGACCGTTGCCACCGTCGGCGCGCACCGACACCTCGTGGCCGCAGGCGCGGCAGCGTGCGACGAAACGGTAGCCGTGCTGGCTGGAGCGGCGGCTGAAACCGCCGAGGCAGTGCCCCCGGTCCTGCGCCGCCGTGGTGACGATGCCGATCGCCTCGATGGCGACCAGCTGTGACGGGCTGGTACGACTGCCGTTCAGACCGTTCAGCCCATCCGCTCGACGCACCGCGACCTCGACCCCCTGGACCGGCGGCGTCGGGTGCGGCCACTCGCCACACCCCGCCTCATCGTTTCAAGACACCTCGCCGCCACCACACATAGCACGCGGCCCCAGATCCGTCCAGCCGCGCCCCCGGCGGACCGCCCACCCCCCGACGGTACACGCACGACCCGTCCGGTGCACACCGGTCCGGCCTCGGGGTGACGATCAGCCCACCGTTCGCACGGTGATCGCCTGAGCGGACGCCGTCCCGGTCGGGCCGAAATGCATGCACAGCCCGTGCCGGTGGACGGAGTCGGCGCCCACCGCGTACTCCAACGCGTTGTCCTCGGCGTGCACGTCGCCGCCCCGGACCCGCCACTCGAAGTACTGGCCGCGGGCGCTGACGGCGCCCACCGGGCGGGAGTGGTACCGGCTGCCGTTGACGATCAGGGTGACGTCGGAGAACGCCTCCGGCGAGGCGGTGCGCTGGGGCACGTCGGACGACAGCCACACCCCGACGAGGTAGATGCTCCCCCTCACCCGCGGGCCCGCAAACGTGTAGACGAACGAGCCCACGTCCCGGCCGCAGGCGCGGGTGACCGACGCGGGGGCACCCGGGGCGGGGCGGTCGGGGGTGAGCGCCGGGCCGGCGACGTTCCACCTCGACACCGCCGCCCAGTGCGAGGGATCGATGGACATGGTGCGGGCGGAGTCGTCGACCGGGGCGACGTGCTCGGAGAGGCGCACCACGTCGCCGGCGAGGCGGGGGGCCAGGATCATCCCGCTGAAGGTCAGCACCAGCGCCGCGGCCGCCGCGCCGTAGAGCGCGGTGCGTCGCGAGATCCGGCGCCCCGGCGGCGGCGGCGGAGGGAGGGCCGGCGCGACCGCCGCCGGCGCCGGCTCGGCCGCGTCCGGGGTCTCGGGCGGTGCCCCGGCGAGCGCATCGCGGAGGTCGTGGCCCAGCGCCGCGGCGGGCGCCGGCCGTTCCGCCGAGTCCGGCGACATCGCCCGCTCCAGCACCTCGCGCAGGGCGTCGGGAGAACCGCCGCCGATCGAGGTGCGCAGGGTCGCCGCCAGCGCGCTGACGTCGGCCTCCGCCGACAGCGGTGCCGGCTGGTCCTCACCGGAGTCGAGCTGGGCGACCAGCTGCGCGAGGCCGAGGTCGGCGAGCCGCGGCTCACCCAGGGCGGAGACCAGGATGCACTCGGGGCGGATGCCGCCGTGGAGGGCTCCGGCGGCGTGCGCCGCCTCCAGGGCCGAGGCGACCGCGGCGCCGGCGCCGGCGACGTCCCGCCAGGCCAGGCCGCCGCTGTCGTGGACCCGGTCGGCGAGCGAGCCCCCCGGCTCGGTGGTGCTCACGACATAGCCGCGACCGGTGCCGGTGACGCCGGTGGCGAGCACGGTGGTGAGATGCGGATGGGCGGGGAGGCCCTCCAATGCGCGCAGCCGGCCGCGAAGCTCGCTGCGGGTCTCCTCGTCGAGGGCGGTGACGCGCAGCAGGCGCACCTCGACAAAGCGCTCGGCCTCGGTGTCCCAGGCGCGGCAGACGACTCCGCAGCTGTCCCGGCGCACCTCCTCGGCCCGCTCGTATCCCGGGATCTCCAGCGACGCTGCGCGTCCCGGCCGCCTGCTCGCCCGGCGGGCCATGGTCAGAGCTCCGCTGCCGGTTTGGTGAATGGCGCATTGTATGCCCCGGACATCGATGACGTCTGACGCACCCTCTGTCCCGGCCGCCGGATCGTTGCATCACCGTCGCCCCGGCCCAACCGCCCCGCGCTCGGGGACGCCGCATGATTGCCGGTGATGACCGACTCCGGCCGCACCGGCCTGGCCGTCGCCGGCGCCGGCGCGCTGATCGCGGTGGCCGCGGTCTCGCTCCTCGTGGTGGTGAGCCGGTCGGCGGGGAGCAACGGCGAGTGGCCGCGCAGCGGGGCGCAGATCCTCGCCGACAGCCGCGCCAGCCTGCTCTCGGCGCGGTCCGTGCACCTCTCCGGCACCGTGGTCACCGGCGTGCGGACCGACGTCTACGACATCACCGAGGGGCAGGGGTCGGCGGTCGGGAGGATCACCGCCGACGGCGCGCCGGTGAACGTCCGGGTGGTGGGCTCGGACCTGTACCTGCAGGGTCGCCAGTTCGTCACCACCCTCGCCGGGCCCGAGGCCGGTGCACGGATCGGCGAGGGGTGGGTGAGGGGGTCGCTCGACGATCCGGCGCTCGCCCGCTTCGCCCCCCTCCGCCTCTCCGGCCTCGCCACCCTGATGACGGCCGGCGTCCAGGGTGGCGTCGACAAGGGCGCGACATCGGTCCACGGCGGGCTCACGGTGGGGAGCCTGGAGACCGGCGGCTCGGTCACCACCGTGGCCCTCGACGGCACCCCGTATCCGCAGTCGCTCACCGCGACGGTCGTCACCGACGAGGGCGAGGCGAGGGCCTCGCTCACCCTCTCCGGATACGACACGCCCCTGCCCGAGGTGACCGCCCCCGGGATCGCCCCGCCCCTCCCCGCGCCCTCGACCTGACCCATCGGTGAAGATGCCGGCCATGGTGGACGCACCCGGGAGCCCGGCGATCACGGTGATGTTCGACGTCGACGGCACCCTGGTCGACAGCGAGCGGGATGGCCACCGGGTCGCCTTCAACAGCGCCTTCGAGGAGTTCGGGCTCGCCGACCGCTGGACTGTGGAGGAGTACGGTGAGCTGCTCGGCACCACCGGGGGCCAGAGCCGGCTGCGCCGCTGGTTCTCGGGTCGCGGCATGCCCACCGCCGACCAGGACGCCCTGGTGCCACGCCTTCACCGGCGCAAGACCGAGCTGTTCGTCGAGCTCGTGCTCGCCGGGGCGGTCCCGGCGCGGCCCGGGGCGCGGCGGCTGCTCGACGAGCTCGAGGCGGCCGGGGCGCGGCTGGCGGTGGCCACCACCGGCACCGCCGCGTGGGTGCGCCCGCTGCTCGACCGCCACTTCGGCCTCGGCCGGTTCGAGACCGTGGTCACCGGCGACGAGGTGGCGGCGACCAAGCCCGACCCCGAGGTGTACCAGCTGGCGATGTCGCGGCTGGGCGTCGGCACCGGCGGAGCTGTCGCCGTCGAGGACTCGGTGATGGGCCTCGCCGCCGCCCGGGCCGCGGGGCTGCGCTGCGCGGTGGTGGTCAACGACTACACCCGCACCCACGACCTCTCCGGCGCCGACCTGGTGGTCGACGGCTATGCCCAGCCCGGGGTGGCCGCGACGGTGCTGAGCGATCCCCACCGGCTGCGCCCGGTCGACGGGCTGGACACCCGGGTGCTGCTCTCCCTCGCCGGGCTGTAGCGCGTCAGGGCCCGAGATGGGTGACCTCGACGCCCTGGCCGGCGAGGCGCTCGGCGATGATCGAACGGTGACAGGCCCGGGCGTCGGCCTCGACGCAGAGCAGCGCCGTGGTGGTGCCGGCGGGCAGGGCGTCGATCAGCGGGACGAGGTCGACCTGGTCGAGGATCTCGCGGGTGTAGCGCTCGCGGTACTCGGGGGCGAGCTCGACCCGTGAGCGCTTCCCCACCCCCTGGCGCGCGTCCTCCCGGTACTGGAGGTGTCGCAGCTCTGTGGTCGGGGCGAGGTCGCGGCGGTGGCGGTACTCGATGCCCGCGGCGGCGAGCGCCGACTGCAGCCGCCGGGAGTTGGCCCAGGCGTACTCGCGGCCCCGCACGCCGCGGCGCTGGCGGACGTCGATCAGCGCGGCCACGCGCGCATCGCGGAGGCTCTCCAGGAAGCTGTCGGCGTCGAACCCGTAGACGCCGACGGTGGCGACCCGGGGCGGTCCGGCGGTCATTCCAGCTCCTGCGCCTTGGCCCGGTACATGGCCGCGTCGGCGGCGGCGATGAGCTCGCCGGGCGCCTGCCCGGGCTCGGCCACCGCCCAGCCGAGGCTGGCGCCCACGGTCACCTCCACGGAGCCCACCTGGACCGGGACCTGGAGGACCCGCCGCAGCTTGCAGGCGATCTCCGCCGCGGCGCCGTCGCGCACCCCGTGGCAGAGGACGACGAACTCGTCCCCGCCCCAGCGGGCGACCAGGTCGCCGCTCCTCAGCGCGGAGCGCAGCCGCGCCGAGACCTCGCACAGCACCGCGTCGCCGGCGACGTGCCCGTGCCGGTCGTTGACCGCCTTGAAGCCGTCGAGGTCGATGACGAGCAGGGCGAGGGCGCGGTCGGCGCCCCGCCGGCCGAGGGCGCCGCGCAGCTCCCTCTCGAAGGCGCGCCGGTTGGGCAGGCCGGTGAGCGCGTCGGTCTCGGCCTCGTGGCGGAGACGGTCGGCCGCGCCCCGCATCAGCTCCAGGAGCTCGTCGCGGAGGACGCTCGCAGGCGGCGGCTGTGCGGCCATGCGGGCAAGCATGGCCTCGACGACCTCCTCGGAAACATCCGCCAGGGCCGCCTCGGGCAGGCCCAGCCAGCCCGCGACCACACCCCGGCCGGGCCGCTCCACGCGCTCGCCCACCTGCCACCTGTCTCCTGAGTGCCGTCGCAGGAAAGTGGAGTGATCTTGACAGACATGTCAGGCTCGGCCGTCGCTGCTGATCTCGACGGCGGCCCCTGAGCGCCTCGGAGGGCCTCGCGTCAGCCGGGCCCGGCCCTCCGGCGCCGGGTCACCAGGGCGGCGGCGGCGAGGGCCGCGACGGCCAGCGACGCGGTGACGAGGACCACCTCCCGCCCGCCGGCCTCGCCGCCGGCGGTGGGCGGCGTGACCGCCGTGAACCGGAGCACCGGGACCGTCGCCGCGGCCGCGGGCGCCGGCGGCGGCGCCGGGACGGTCGCGGGTGGAGGCGCGGGCGCCGGCGGCGCCGGCGCCGCGGTCTGCGGACGCACCACCGGGGGGGGCGCCGCGGCCGGCCCCGCCCCCATCGCCGCCAGCCGCATCGCTCCCGCGGGGCTGACGGTCATGTCGTAGGTGACGCTGCGACCGGGGGCGGAGAGCGCGAGGTAGCTGAGCCAGCCGGTCTGCGGCACCCAGCCCATGTTGCGGTCGGAGGCGAGGTCGTGCTGCAGCTGGGGGCTCATCTGCTCCTGCAGCTGCAGGGTGAACCCGGGCGCGATCTGGGTCGAGGCCGAGCTGGGCCGCTGGTCGGTGAGCAGGAACAGGTCGGCGACGGTGGGGTCGTTCGCGTTGGCGAGCACCTCGAGCGGCACCCAGAGGCGCGGGGTGCGCATGGTGATCAGCACCGGGGTGCCGTCGCCCTGGAACTGGCCGTGCTGCCGGGCTGCGTTGACGTCGTACCTCGCCGCCATGAAGATCGGGCTGGTGCTCGCGTACGCGAGGATGTGGGCGCGGGTCTCGTCGGGGAGGGTGAAGGCGTTCTGGGTGCACCACCGCACCACCGCCTGGCCGCTGCCCCGCAGCACGGTGATGTCGAGCGCCTCGATGCGGGTCTTCTGGAGCACCTCGGCCGGCGCCCCCTGGGCGGCGACCGGGGCCGCCTCGGCGCGGAACGGGGGCGGCGGGTGGGCCTCGCGCTCCAGCCGCTGCAGCGTCCACGCCCCCGCCTCCTCGACCCGGTCGGGCACCGCCGGCAGTGGCACGATCCAGCCCAGCTGGGGGACGTCGCCCTGGTAGGCGAAGCTGGTGGTGTAGTGCTCGACGCCGTCCTTCCAGGCGACGAAGGTGGTGGCCTGGGCGAGGCGCACCGCCCCGTTGGGAGCGACCAGCCCGCCGCAGGCCGCGGCCGGGACCGCGGTGACCGCCGCCAGGACCGCCGCGAGCGCGGCGCCGGCAAGAAGTCGGCGTGTCATGTCGGAACCCTCCCTCTTCCCCGGCACGATGCCGGAGCCGCCACGATACGCTGCCGCGAGTGGGTGTGCCGGTGGGAACGGGGCTTACGCGCCGGTGAGCCGTTCGCCGCCGGCGGGGGTGCGAGGCAGCCCCAGCACCCGGGTCAGCACCGCGTCGCGGACCGGCGCGGGCAGACGGCGGAGCGTGGCCTGCACGTGGGCGTCGGCGCCGACCAGGTACCGGGTGCGGGGGTGCTGGACGGCCAGCGCCCGCTCGACCACCCGGGCCACCCGGTCCGGCGGCATCGCCGAGCGCTCCACCCGCTCGGTGACCCGGCGCATCGCGTCCACGGCGCCGCCGTACAGCGCCGTCGCCGCCGCCGGGAGGGTGGACCGGCGCCGGTCCAGGGTGGCCCTGCCCTTGCTCCAGATCGTGGTGGCGACCGCGCCCGGCTCGATCAGCACCACCCTGATCCCCCAGGGGGCGACCTCGACGCGGAGGCTGTCGCAGAACGCCGCCAGCCCCGCCTTCGACGCCGAGTAGGTGGAGAGGAAGGGCACCGCATAGCGGCCGCCGATCGAGCCGATGCAGACGATCCGGCCCTGGGCGTTGCGCACCCGCGGGAGCAGGGCCTGGGTCACCGCCATCGGGCCGACCAGGTTGACCTCGAGCATCGCGCGCACCGCGTCGAGGTCGGCGAACTCGACCGGGTCGCCGCCGCTCACCCCGGCGTTGTTGACCAGGCCGTGCAGCCCGGCGGCGCCGACCGCGGCGGAGACGGTCGCCGCCGCCGCCCGGATCGAGTCGGCGTCGGTCACGTCGAGCAGCAGCGGGGTCAGCCGGGACGAGCAGCCCGCGACCAGGTCGCCGGCGTCGGCCTGGCGCCGCACCCCGGCGAACACCCGCCACCCGGCGGCGTCGAGACGGCGGGCGCAGGCGGCGCCGATCCCGGAGGAGGCGCCGGTGATGAGGACGGTGGGAACGTCGGTCATGGTCGGTCCTCCAGGTGCCACCGGGGGTGCGGCGGCCGCGGGACGATGATCGGGGGTCGAGGGAGGGGCGGTCGTCGGGCGGCGCCTCTCCCCCGCTCCCCCGCTATCCGTCCCGGTGGCGGAGGGCGTCGACCAGGGTCTCGGCGTCGACGGTGCCGAGGCCGCTCGCGAGATCGTACCCCCGGGTCGCGGTGTAGCCGGGGATGGGCAGGAGCACCGGCGTGGGCCCGGCGCACCCGCTCAGGCAGAGGCTGACCGCGTTGGTGCCGCCGGCGACGTCGACGATGCCGCCGTCGTCGTGGGGCGCGAGCCGGTAGAGCCGGTCGTTGAGCGCACCGAGCCGGTGCCCCGCCGCCTGGTCGGCGATGGCGACGATGCCCGCGAACATCGGCGTCGCCAGGCTGGTGCCCCCGGCCAGGCTCCACCCGCCCACCGGTCCGCTCGCCGAGGGCAGGGTGAGGTAGAGGTCGGCGGCGCCGCTCAGCGCGGCGGTGAGGCTGACGTCCGGGATCCCGCGCCGGTCCCCGACCACGGCGCGGACCCGGTCCTGGTACTCGGGACGGTCGAAGATCGCCGACAGCCCTCCGCCGCCGGCGCCGCCCGCGCCATCGTTCCAGACCGTGTCCGGGGCGATCCGCCTGCCGGTGGCGTCGAGCTGGAGGCGGGTGCCGCCCACCGCGGTGACCAGCGGGTCGGAGGCGGGCCAGGCCACCACCGGGGTGGGGAAGCAGCACGCCGAGCTCAGCAGCTTCAGCGTCGAGCCGGTGTCGCCGGTGGCGGCGAGCACGGTGACATCGTGGCCGGCGGCGGCGATGTACGCGGAGCGCAGCGCGGTCAGCGCCTGCGCCGAGGGGAAGGTCTGCTCCGCCGAGCCGAAGCTCTGCGAGATGACGTCGGCGAGGTGGTGATCGACCACGTACTGCTCGGCGCGGATGATGTCGGGGAAGCCGGAGAGCCCCTCGGTCTCCGCGGTCGGCGTCGCCACCACGAGGATGCGCGCCCCCGGCGCCATCGCGTGGGCCCACTCCACGTCGAGGGTGGTCTCCAGCGCCCAGAGGATCATCTCGGCCCGGTGCGGATCGAAGGCGGGCGGCGCGCCCGCCGGGTGGATGACGCTGAGCTCGGGGTCGGGCAGGCCGAAGGCGGCGTCGAAGCGGTGGAGGTCGCCGGCCAGGTCCGGCGCTCCGAAGGCGTCGACGATGGCGATGGTGCGGCCGTGTCCGTCGAGCCCGCGCTCGAGCAGCGGGTCGAGGTGATATGCGCGCCGCATCTGGGCGGGCTGGTAGCAGGCGACCCTCAGCAGCGTGCGGCACTGCGCGGTGTCCGGCGGCGCCGCCAGCGTGGCGGGCAGCACCTGCCCGGCGACCGCCGGGACCGGGACCGGAAGCCGCGCGCCGCCGGCACACATCGCCGACGCCACCGCGAGGAGCCCCACCCCCCCGACGGCGCACGCACCTGGTCTCACACCCATCCCCTTCCTCCGTTCGACGCATTCAGCGCGGTGTCAGGATGATATGCACACCTGGCGGGATCGGTCGCCCTGGAACGGCCGGGACCCGGGGACGCCACGACCGCGTCGATCCGCACGCCAATCCGCAATCGCCACGATTGCCAGGCGATTTGCGGCGCGCGCGCCCGCGGCCGGCCGCGGTGAGGGTGACCGGGGTGCCGCGGTGGGCAGGGGGTGACGATGCGGAGACGCCCCCGCCGGTGACGGAACCGTAGCCGGTCGTCGTCGATTCGGTGACTGCGCAGGTGTCGATGGTCCACGACTGGGAGCATGCGGGCGCCGTGGAACACCTCTCCCGCGCGCTCCGGTCGCTGCTCCGCCGCCCGCGGGCGCTGTCCGGCGCCCTCGCCCTCGCCAGCCTCGCCGTGGGCGTGCTCGCCTGGGCCGCCGGCGGCGCCGCGCTGCAGAACTGGGCGGTGGGCCTGGGCATGGACGAGGAGCGTGGCGCACTCATCGCCGCGCTGCTGATCACCTCCACCGCCGCCGCGGTGGCCGCGCTGGCCTCGGGGCGCAGCGGTGCTCCCCGCGCCGGTGCGGCGCTCGCCTTCGTCGCCGTGGAGATCGGACCCTTCCTGGTCCGGGGCACCCGGGTGACCACCACCCCGGGGCTCGCCGCCCACCTCACCCTGTCCGGCTGGTTCGTGCAGCCGCTCGGCATGCTCCTGCTCGCGGGGCTGGCGATCAGCCTGGGCGCCGCCGGTGGGGTGCTGGCGCGGCGTGACCTCACCGTGCTGTTCCGGCTGGTCCGCCGCCGCAACGCCGCCCGCGCCGCGCTGCCGGTGGCGGGTGTGCTCGTCTACCTGGGCGCCGGTGCGGGCGCGGTGGCCCTCCAGGACGGCCCGGTGAGCGCCCTCTACGGCTACTCGCAGCCCGCGGTGGTCGGGCAGGACGGCGCCTCGCGGGTGACTCCCGCGACGCCGCCGCCGTTGCTCGGCCCCGCCGTCCCCGACCCCACCCCGACCCCGGGCGATTCGTCCGCGGGCGCGTCGCGTCGCGTATCGTCGGTGCCGGCGCTGGTGCGCCGCGGGCCGGCCCGGACGCCGGCGGCGCCAGCCCAGCACCGGGCGGGGGTCAGCAACATCGACACCCTCTGGATCGGCGGACGGCAGGTGAGCGTCTACGTCCCCGCGGCGTACGACACCAGCCCGGGCCGGGCCTTCCCGGTGCTCTACTTCCTCCACGGCTATCCCGGCAACGCCGGCCAGTGGACCGGCTCGGGAGCACAGCTCCCGGGGGTGCTCGACCAGCTGATCGCATCCGGCGAGATGCCGCCGGTGATCGCCGTCCAGCCGGACGGGAACGGCCAGGCCCTCAACGACGCGGAGTGGGGCGACGACGCCCGCGGTGACCACGTCGAGCGCTGGCTGACCTCGCTGGTGCTCCCTGAGGTCGACGCCCGCTACCGCACCCTCGGCGCCCGCTACCGGGGCGTCGCCGGTCTGAGCGCGGGCGGGTTCGGCGCCGTGAACATCGCCATCCACCACCCCGACCTGTTTCGCTGGGCGGGGAGCTACTCCGGGTACTTCACCGCGCGGCCCGACATCTTCGGCGGCCTGGCGGCGGCCAACAGCCCCGACCAGACCGCGGCGAAGCTCGCCGCCGACCAGCGGATGCCGCTCTTCATCGGCGTCGGCGACACCGACCGCGAGTACACCGACGCCAACCACCGGTTCGTCGCCCAGCTCCAGGGGATGGGCTGGACGGCGCTGCGCAGCGAGGTGGTGGGCGGCGGCCACGGCTGGGAGGCGTGGCGCGCCGAGATGGTGGACAGCCTGCGCTGGCTGGGGACGCTCTGGGGTGTCGCCCCCGGCGTCCCCCCCGCGGCGACGCCGAGCCCGTCAGCGAGCGCCTCGCCCTCCCCCGCCGCATCGGCGCCCTCGTCACCGGTGCCGGCGGGCGCTCCGTGAGCCCGGACCCCGATGGCCGCTGAGGGCGGGCTGCGCCTGCTCGCGGCGCGTCACGCCCCGCCGCCGATCAGCGTCCGGCTGCTCGCCGCGGCGGCACTGCTGCTGGCCTGGTCGAGCCTGGTCCTGGCCCATCCCGCGTCCTCCTGGCTGGTCGGCGAGTCGCAGCTCGAGCCCGAGGCGGTGATCCCCATCTCGCTGGGCGTGCTCGGCCTCGCCGTCGGCATCGGCCTGGGCCGTCCCGACACCTGGTGGCTCGGCGCCGGCGTGCTCACCGGCTCGCTCACCGCCCTGGTCGTGAACCCGGTGCACCCCTGGTACGCGGTCGGCGCCAGCGCGGTGGCGGTGACCGTGCTGGTGCTCTTCGCACCGTCGATCCGGCGCCCCTGCGCGGCGGTGACCGCGGGCCGGGGACTGGTGCTCGCCGGCGCCGCCGCCCAGCTCGCCCTCGCCGTGCTCGGTGCCCGCACCCAGGCGGGACCGGTGCCGCTGCCGTTCCTGGTCGGCGGCGTCGCGGTGGCCGGGGCGATCCGCCACCGCCCCCGGCGCCCGCGCCTGCGCACCCCGGCGCGCGGTGCCGTCGAGGACGCCCAGCACGCCCACGGCCGCAGCCACATCTCCGCGTTCGCCGCCGGTCCCGACAAGCAGGTGGTCGAGCTCGACTCCGGTGCGCTGGTGGGGTTCCGGGTCGCCGCCCGGGTGGCGGTGACCGCGGGCGATCCGCTGGCCGAGCCCGCCGGGCAGGCGCTCGCCGTCTCCGAGTTCCTCGCCCTGTGCGAGCGGCAGGGATGGGATCCCTGTTTCTACCAGTCGTCACCGGCGCTGCGTGCCACCTACCGCGCCGCCGGGCTGCGGCTGGTCAAGTTCGGCGAGGAGGCGATCGTCGACCTCGACGGCTTCACCCTCGCGTGCCCGGAGCGGGCGAACCTGCGCCGCGAGGTCGGCCGCGCCCGCCGCGCCGGGCTGTCCGCGGCGGTGCTCCCCTGGGCGACCGCGAAGCCGCTGCTGCAGCGCGAGCTCGACGAGGTCTCCCGCTCCTGGCTGGAGCGGCACGGCCAGCGCGAGCTGGGGTTCTCGCTCGGCCGCCTCGACGACACCGTCGACGCCCGCGCCTGGCTCACGGTGGTCCGCGACCCCCGGGGCTGCATCCAGGCCTTCAGCTCCTGGCTCCCCCTCGGCGCCGACGGCATCGCCCTCGACCTGGTCCGTCGCAGCCCCCAGGCGCCCCCCGGGGCCATGGACCTGTGTCTTGCCGAGACCCTCGAGGAGGCGCGACGCCGGGGCGTGCGCACCGCCTCGCTCGGCTCGGTGCCGATGCGCGACGCCGCCGGCACCGCGCCCGACGGCGTGGTCGCGCACCGCGTCCGCGCCGGCCTCTACCGGCACGGCGCCGGCGGCTATCGCTACGACTCGCTGGCGCGCTTCAAGAGCAAGTTCGCGCCCACCTGGGTCGATCGCGACGTCGCCTTTCCCGGCAGCCTGGCGGCGCCGCGGGTGCTCGCCGCCCTCGCCGCGGTGCACTGGCAGGGCCGCGAATAGCCCTCGCTAGGGGAGCAGGTTCTGCAGGATGCTGACGTTCTGCAGCACGCTCCCGCCCTGCAGGAGGCTGCTCAGGCCCTGGGTGGCACCGAGGCCGTTGCCGAGGCCGTTGCCCTGACCCACGCCCTGGCCGGCGCCGAGGCCACCGCCGGACGAGCCCGTCCCGGAGGCGCCGTTGTGGCTGCTGCTCTTGCCGTGGGCGCCGTGGCTGTGATGGGCGGTGCCGGCGTGGCCGGTGTGGACGGCGGCGGTGCCGCCGAGCACGGCGACCCCCGCGGCGGCGGCGATGGTGACGATGCGCATGACCCTCTCCCCTGCTGGCGGGCCGCACCCGGTCCGCGTCCCTGTTCCTACGTCCGGCGCACTCCCGAACCTGCGGCGGGGCCTCCGGCTTACCATCGGTGGCCGATGAACAGGGAGCAGCTGCAGGCCGTGCAGGCGCCGATCAAGGCGCGCCTGCGTGACACGCCCGGCGCGGGCCTGGTCACCCTCCGCGCCGAGGGCGACCTCGACCCCGAGGAGATCGCCTGCTCGGTGGCCACCGGCAGGGCGCTGGTCGAGGCGGGGCTGCATCCCGCCACCGGCGGCGACGGGCTGCAGGCCTGCTCCGGTGACATGCTGCTCCAGGCGCTGGTGGCCTGCGCCGGGGTCACCCTCCGGTCGGTGGCCACCACCATGGAGCTGCGGGTGACCGGGACGGTCCGTGCCGAGGGCGACCTCGACTTCCGGGGGACGCTCGGCATCGACAGGCAGGCCCCGGTCGGGTTCAGCGCGGTGCGGCTGCTCTTCGACCTCGACACCGACGCCTCGCCGGAGCAGGTGGCGACGCTGCTGCGCCTCACCGAGCGCTACTGCGTCGTCTACCAGACGATCGCCGGCGGGGTGCGGGTCAGCGCGGGCCTCGCCGGCGGCCCGCCGCCGGGAGAGAGCGGATGATCCGCGTGGAGCACCGCGACGGCGTCGCCGTGGTCCACCTCGAGCACGGCCGCGTGAACGCCCTCGACGTCGAGCTGCTCCACGCCGCCACCACGACCATCCGCGACCTCTCCTCCGCCGCCGCGGTGGTGCTCACCGGGCGGGGCGAGGTCTTCTCCGCGGGAGTCGACCTGCGTCGCGTGCTCGACGGCGGCCCGGGGTACGCGACCGAGCTCATCCCCGCGATCAGCGACGCCGCCCTCGCCCTGTTCGACCATCCCCGCCCGGTGGTGGCGGCGATCAACGGGCACGCCATCGCCGGCGGATGCGTGCTCGCCGTCGCCTGCGACCTCCGGCTGATGTCCGGGGGCAGGATCGGCGTCACCGAGCTGCTCGTCGGGGTGCCCTTCCCCGCCGCGCCGCTCGAGATCATGCGGCACGCCGCGGGCACGGCGGTCGACGAGATGGTGCTGACCGGCCGGCTCCTCGAGCCCGACGCGGCGCGGGAGTGCGGCCTGGTGCACCACGTGGTGGCTCCCGGAGCGCTGCTCGACGAGGCCGTGCGCCGCGCCGGCGAGCTCGCCCGCATCCCCGCCGGGGTGTACGCGGCGACCAAGGAGCAGCTGCACCGGCCGGCCCGCGAGCGCATCGCCGCGGGCGCCGCCGACGACGAGCGGGTGGGGGAGTTCTGGCACTCCCCCGAGGTCCTCGCTGCGATGCGCCGTTTCCTCGAGAAGCTCGACCGCCGCAGCGCCTGAGCGCCGCCCGGTGCGGCGCCCACCACCAGGCCGTCGAGGCCGGGTTCGCCAGCAGGGGCGCCTTGCTCACAGGTCTTCACCAGACTTCATCGCCATCCATGACGCGAGTGCCGAGGATGGGGGGATCCGACCCGCCAGGAGGTGAATGATGGACGCCCCAGCCCCGCCTGCCCCGCTCCCCGGCCCGCGCGCCGAGACCGCCGCCGAGCGCGCCGAGCGGCGCCGCCGGCTGCTCCGCCTGGACCGCTGCCTCGACGTCCTCGAGACCGCGATGGAGCGCGACCGGACCGTGGTCGACGAGCACGCCGCCGCGATCCTCTCCGAGGCCACCTCGATGCTCTCCGCGGGCATGGCCGTGGTCGACGCCATCGAGGTCGTGCTGCTCCTCCAGGAGGCCCACATGCGCCCGCTCAGCCGGCGACCGGAGCGGCTACAGCCCCCGGCCCTCATCCCCGGGTGATCGCCGCCGCCACCCTCGCCCCGGCGCAGATCCCCTGGGCGAGCGCCGCCCCGGAGGTGCCGCCGACGGCGAGCAGCGCCTCGAGCGCGGCCCCCAACGCGCCGCCGCCGCAGAGGGCACGGAGCAGCCCCGCCGCCTGAGGCGGCACCTGGCCACGCGCCGCGCAGCGCAGCAGCGCGGCCGAGAGCAGGGTGGTCGCCCCCGCCGCGGCCTCGAGCACCGCGCCCACCGCCCCCGGGTCCGGGGCGCCGAGGAGCGCGAGGGCGGCGAGGGCACCGGCGATGACGTCGTCGCCGGCGGGGGTGAGCCCCGGGCCCCGTCCGAGCAGGCCGAGCGCGGGGCCAGCGTCCCCGCCGGCGAGGCCGGCGGCGACCGCGGCGGCGGGGACCGCCTCGAGGCCCGTGGCCCCGCTGGGGAGGGTGGCGAGCAGCGCCGCGGCGGCGGCCAGCCGCCCGGGCACCACCGGCCCGGCGAGCCGGGGCCGGGGGTCGAACCACCGCGACGGTCGTAGCCGCGGACCGCCGAGGTCGACCTCGCCATCACCCACCCGCACCGTCCCCGGTGGGCCGACCGCGGGCACCTCCCCGGCGACGGCGAGGGCGAGGGGCAGGCGCACCGACCCGGCTCCGACCACGGCGATCACGTCGACGCCGGCGACGGCGAGGTAGGCGGCGGTCGCGGAGGCTCCGAGCACGGTCGCGGGCCGTGCCGGCGCGGCGAGCACCGCGGCGATCGCCGTGCTCGCCTCCACGATCACCGGCTCAGGAGACGGTGATCGACCCGTCCATCCCCGGGTGGAAGGTGCAGTGGTACTGGTACTGCCCGGCCCGGGTGAACTTGATCTGGTACCTGTCTCCGGCCGCCATCGTGCCCGAGGTCAGCTCGGGGTCGGCGTCGAAGGTGACGTTGTGGGGCGCCGTTCCGGCGTTGGTCCACTGCACCACGCCGCCGCTGCTGACGGTGATCGTCGCCGGGTCGAACTTGAGGCCGGCGGTCTCCTGCACGGTCTGGGCCGCGGTCTGGCCGGTCACCTGCTGGCCTGCGGCCGGCGGCGGGGTCGGCACCGCGTTCGAGGAGGAGGCGCCCGCCGCCGCGGAGAGCGAGGGAAGCGGCAGCGGCTGCCCGGTCACCCTGCTCGCGACCGTGGCCAGCCGGCGGGCGAGGGCGTCGCCGCTGAGCCCGCCCACGTTGAGGCCGATGCCGACCACCACGGGCCCGTCCTGGACCGCGATCAGGCCGGCGGTGCCGCTGCTGCTGACGTACGCCGGCCCGAGCGGCTGCAGCCCGGCGGTGACGTCGGCCAGCGAGGTGAGGGTCGCCTTGGGGTAGACGCTCACCACCAGCGTGGGCCCGCGCCCCGACTGGTAGGTGCACTGTCCCACCGCCGGGTGCGAGCCCACCGAGGTCACCAGGTAGTGACCAGGGGGCGCCGGGTCGGGGGTGCCGGTCGGCGCCGGGGTCGGTGCGCCCGGCGATGCCGCCGGCACCTCGGCGCCCGAGGGCAGGGCGAGCGCCGCCGCCACCGCGTCGACCGGCACCAGGCTGCAGGCGTCGGGGGTCACCGCCGGGGCCGGCGGGATGGTGTCTGCACTGATCTCGTCGGGCGACGAGGAGCAGCCGGTGAGGAGCAGGAGCAGGGCACCGAACGCGGCGCCACGCAGCCCGCCGAGGGTCCGGCCGGCGCGATCGGGGGTCCCTGGTCTCGGTATGCGCATGGCGGCGGGATGATAGTCGATCGCCGCCGGAGCGAGCGGTCAGACCGCCGCAGCAGGCATTCTCAACTGCGCGTAGACGGCCTGCTCCACGCCGACCGCCAGCTGCACCACCTGGGCGTCGAAGAAGGGCAGCACCTGGGTCAGGACCCCGCCGGCGACGCCGCCGGCACGATCGATCCAGTAGTAGCAGTTGAGCAGTCCGGCCCAGTCGCCCGAGCCCGCCGCACGCATGCCCGGCAGGTCCTCGAGGAAGAGGTGCAGACCCAGCCCCCACCCCGCCCGGACCGGCAGCGACGGGATGTCGTTGGTCAGCTCGGGCACCGCGGAGCGGATCACCGCGGGCAGGGGGAGGCCGCCGAGCGAGTCGGTGAACATGAGGTCGACCGACTCCGGACGGAGGAGCGGCGCACCGTCGCCGAGAAGGGCGCCGAGGAAGCGCGCGTAGTCGCCGGCGGTGCAGTGCACCCCGTGCCCGCCCGACCAGATCTCCGGCGCGGTCGGGAGCTCCAGGGGGATCTCGACGAGGCCGCCGTCGGGGGTCCGGGCGTGTGCCGCCATCATCCGCCGCCGCTGCGCGTCGCTGGGCACGAAGGTCGTGTCGGTGAGCCCCAGCGGCGCGAAGATGTTCTCGGCGAAGTACGCGTCGAGGGGCAGGCCGCTCACGGCCTCGATCACCTGTCCCAGCCAGTCGGTGTTGATGCCGTACTCCCAGCGGGCGCCGGGGTCGTCGACCAGCGGCGCGCTCAGCGCCGCCCGCATCCCGGTCAGCACGTCGGGCGTCCCGGTGACCTCGTGGTAGCGCCGCATCCCCTCGTGGAGGAACCAGTAGGCGTTGCCTGCGGTGTGGTTCATCAGCTCGCGGACGGTGGCCTGCCGGGCCGGTCGCCGCAGCATCGGGGTGTCGCCGTCGAAGCCGGTGAGCACCTGCAGCTCCCCGAAGGCGGGCAGCAGCGAGGCGACCGTCCCGTCGAGGTCGAGCCGGCCCTGTTCGACCAGCTGGAGCGCCGCCACGGTGGTCATCGCCTTGGTCATCGAGGCGATCCGGATCACCGTGTCGGTGCCCGCGGGCGCCTCGCCGCCCACGCTCAGCCGGCCCGCGGCGCCCTCGTAGAGGATGCCGTCGCGCCCCACCACGAACGCCACCACGCCGGGGACGGCGCCGCTCGCGCAGCCCTGCTCCAGGAGTCCGTCGATCGCCGAACCTGTGAACACCTGTTCACCCCCTCATCCCGGTCCCACACCACGGTGGAAGGCTAGCCCGGCGGTGGCGGGTCGTGCAGATCCACGACCACGGGAGCGTGGTCGGAGGGTCCCTTGCCCTTGCGAGCGTCCCGGTCGACGTATGCGTCGGCGACGGCGGCGGCGAGCGTGGGGCTGGCGTAGACCAGGTCGATGCGCATCCCCTGGTTCTTGTGGAACATCCCGGCGCGGTAGTCCCAGTAGGTGAAGGGGCGGTCGTATTTCATCGGACGGGGCACGACGTCCTGGAGCCCGAGGGCGCGCAGCTCGGCGAGCGCGTCGCGCTCCGGAGCGGTGACGTGGGTGGAGGCGGCGAAGGCCGCCGGGTCCCAGACGTCGGCGTCGGTCGGGGCGACGTTGAAGTCGCCGCACACCACCAGCTCGCGATCGGCGTCGAGCTCGGCGGCGACGGTGTCCCGGAGGGCGCGCAGCCACTCGAGCTTGTAGACGTACTGGGGATGGCCGACCTCGCGGCCGTTGGGGACGTAGACGGACCATACCCGGACGCCGGCGCAGGTGCCGCCGATGGCGCGCGCCTCGGGCGGGGTGGTCGGCGGCGCCCCGGGCAGCCCGGCTGTGACCTCCTCCAGCCCCACCCGCGAGAGCAGCGCCACGCCGTTCCAGCGACCCAGGCCGTGCGACGCCACCTCGTAGCCCAGCGCCTCGATCTCGGCGAGGGGGAACTCGGCGTCGGCGCACTTGGTCTCCTGGAGGCAGACCACGTGCGGCGCGGTCTGCTCCAGCCACTCCAGCAGCCGGGGAAGACGCGCCGCGATGGAGTTGACGTTCCAGGTTGCCAGCCTCACCGCCCCATCTTGGCAGGTGGTCCGGGGCGGTTTCGGGTCCCGCCCCCGGAGGGAATCCTCCCGGCAAGATGGAGACGGCCCCGACCACGCCCGTGGATCCCCCCCTGGAGCAGCGCTCGATCGGCGACGAGGCCTTCTACGAGTGGCTGCTGTCCGACCACCCGATGGCCGCCGCCGAGCGTGCGCGGCGCCGGCGGGAGCACTACCTCCGCCGCGACGCCCAGCGCGCGGAGATCCGCGAGCTCATCGACCACTGGACCCCCGAGGTGTCGCAGCGGCTCTTCGCCCTGCGCGAGTCGATGCGCCGCTTCGCCGACCGCTGGGAGGCGGTCTGCGACGAGTGGCTCGAGGGTGAGACCGTCGACGTCGAGGCGGTGCGGGCGCGGCTGACCCTGCAGCGCCGCGACCGCGGCGACGCCGGCTACCGCTACCCCGACCGCTACCGGGGCAGCCGTGCCGCGGCGTCGCCGCCGCCACCGGCGCAGGAGCCCTCCGGGCTCCTGCTCCAGCTGGAGCAGACCGCCGACCGCGAGTTCCTCTACGAGCGCTTCGGCATCGACCCCGGCCCGGTCGCGCCCCGGCTGCGGGTGCGGCCCACCCAGGCGCTGCTCGGGCTGGAGCAGACCGCGCGGGGTGTGGGGATGCGTGAGATGCGCTGGCGGCCCGACGAGATCCTCGCCGAGACCGCCCTCGGCGGGTCCGCCGCGGTGGGACCGCGCCGGGTGGTGGTCCCCGCCGACTCGGTGCGGGCGCTGGGGCGGGAGCAGGGCGGCGGCCGGCCGGCGCTGGCGATCCGCCGCGGCGACCGCGACGTGCTCAGCCTCGCCGGGATCGAGGACGCCGGTGGCGTCGCCGTGCTGACCGTGGCCGCCGACAGCAGGTTCGGCCGCCGCGGCCAGCGGATGCCGCTGATCCTCGAGCCCGACGAGGAAAGCGAGTGGCTCGATGGCGGGCTCGACGCCGGCCGTCTCGCCGCCATCCTCGCCCGGCCGCGGTCGTTCGCGGAGCTGAGCGTGCTGCCCGCCGGCGCCGGGTAGGGGCCGCCCCCGAGGGCGGCCCCTGACCGAGCTGCGGGCTCGCCGGTTCCCGCGCTACGGGGTCGGCTTGGCCGTGGGCTTGGGGGTGTGGGTGTGGGAGGAGTGCGGGGTCCCGCTCACCTTCGGCTTGGGCACGTGGGTGGGCTTGGGCTTGGGCACGTGGGTCGGCTTCGGCTTGGGCACGTGGGTCGGCTTCGGCTTCGGCGTGCAGGTCTTGGTCGCGCTGGGCACGCAGTGGGTGCCGTGCGACACCGCGGCGGACGCGCCGGCCACGCCGGTCAGCGCTCCACCGAGAAGGCCCGCGGAGGCGA
Source organism: Candidatus Dormiibacterota bacterium (assembly GCA_036495095.1). Taxonomy (NCBI): domain Bacteria; kingdom Bacillati; phylum Candidatus Dormiibacterota; species Candidatus Dormiibacterota bacterium. The sequence continues at coordinate 39,398 of DASXNK010000063.1, forward strand.
GGCCGGTGGCAACCATGCGTCGGACAGTCATCATTCTTCGATCCCTTCCCTGGCGAGCGGCGCCCTCTCGTGGTGGCGCCACTCGGTTAACGCCCGAGACCTCCGATCCATGCACGGTTGCTTAATTGCCTGTGGAGCCTCCGGTCAGCTCGCCGCCGGGGCCGCCTGGAGGCGGGCGCCGATGCACCGGCCCATCTGGTCGATCAGGCGGGCGGAGACGTCCTCGATGGCCCCGCGACCGAACTGGGCGATGCGGCCGGTCACGGTGAGATCGGTCTCCAGCCGCACCTCCGTGCCGCCCCCGGGGGTCGCCGCCACGGTGAGCACGAGCCCGGCGCGCACCGAGCCCTGGCCGCCGATCTCGCGGCCCTCGCCCTCGATGGTCACGGTCGCCGAGGTGTCGTCCTCGGCCACCTCCCTGATGCTGGCGGTGCCCCGGTAGGCGACCTGGACCGCGCCCACCTTGATCTTCAGGCTGCCGCGGAAGGTCTGGGAGTCGACCACCTCGGCCAGCTCCGCGCCGGGCACGCAGCCGACCACCTGGCTGACATCGAGCAGGTACGCGAAGACCTGGTCGGGGGCAGCGTCGACGGAGAAGGAGCTGCTGATCCTCATCGGGTCTCCTTGGAGAGGGTGAGCGGCGTGGGGACGTGACGTGCCGGGTCGGCGAGGAAGCGGGTGCGACAGCCGGCCGCGCAGAACCAGTACTCGACGCCCTCGACGGTCGCCCGATGCCGGCCGGTGGCCACGTCGACGGTCATCCCGCAGATCGGGTCGACGGCCTCGGCGCGCTCCGCCGGCGGCGGGATCTCCGCCGCCGGGGCGGCCGCGGCGCGCCGCTGCACCAGCTCGGCGAGGATGGCGACCGCGATCTCGGGATGGGCGATCCGGCCCAGGTCGAGCCCGGCGGGGGCGCGCACCCGGGCCAGCGACGCCTCGGCCACCCCCCGGCCGCGCAGCCCCTCGAGGACGCTCTCGGCGCGGCGGCGGGAGGCCACCAGGCCGACGTAGGCGGCGCCGGTCGACAGCGCCCACTCCAGCCAGTCCTCGTCGTCGTGACCCTGGGTGGCGACCACGATGTAGGAGCCCTCGGTGACCCCGGCCCCGGCGAGGTCGCCGCCGGTCACGGGCCGGCCCTCGTCGGGCTCCGGGTCGACGGTCACCGTGTTCCAGCCGAGCGCACCGGCCATGCCCGCCAGCGCCTCGACCGCCGGCGAGCGCCCCACCACGGCGAGCAGCGGGCGGGGGAGGATGGGCTCGAGGAAGACCTCCAGGGCGCCCTCGCTCCGGCAGGTCATCGGCAGCGCCACCAGCCCGTCGTCCGCCGCCTCCTCCGGGGCGCCGGGCATGGTGCCGAGGACGACGAGCCGGGGCGTTCCCTCGCGGAGGGCGCGGAGCGCCTCACGCACCACCGCCGGGCCGGAGCAGGCGCCCCCCACCCAGCCGTGGAGGACGCCCCGCGCGTCGATCACCGCGGAGCAGCCGGGCTTCCCCGAGCTGGGCGAGCGCCGCCGCACCACGGTGGCGAGCACCAGGGGCTCACCCTGGCGCCGGATCCGGTGGGCGAGATCGAGGACATCGACCATGATCCGCTCGGCCTCCCGTCACTCGGTCACGCCGGCGTCGCGGAGCGCCTTCCACACCTTGTCGGAGGTGACCGGCATGTCGATGTTGCGGACGCCGAGGTGGGCGAGACCGTCGATGACCGCGTTGACGTAGGCGGCGGGGGAGCCGACCGTGGCCGACTCGCCGACGCCCTTGGCGCCGATCGGGTGGTGGGGCGACGGTGTCACCGTCTCGCCGAGCTCGAACCTCGGCGTCTCCCACGCGGTCGGCAGCAGGTAGTCCATGAAGCTGGAGCCGATGCAGTTGCCGTCGTCGTCGAAGGTGATCAGCTCCATGAAGGCGATCCCGAAGCCCTCGGTGAGGCCGCCGTGGATCTGGCCCTCGACGATCATCGGGTTGATCCGCACCCCGCAGTCGTCCACCGCCACCATCCGCCGCACCTTCACCTCGCCGGTGCCGCTGTCGATGTCGACCACCACCAGGTAGGTGCCGTACGGGTAGGTCATGTTCGGCGGGTCGTAGTAGACGACGCCCTCCAGCCCCGCCTCCATCCCCTCGGGGAGGTTGGTGTAGGCCGCGAAGGCGCAGTCCTGGATCGTCTTCGCCTGATCCGGCGAGCCCTTCACGAAGAAGCGCCCGTGGTCGAACTCGATGTCCTCCTCCGCCGCCTCGAGCAGGTGCGCCGCCAGCTGCCGCGCCTTGGCCCGCAGCTTGCGCGACACCATCGCCGTGGCCGCGCCGCCCACCGGCGTCGACCGCGACGCGTACGTGCCCAGCCCGTACGGGGTGTGGTCGGTGTCGCCCTCCTGCACCTCGACGTCGGCGGCGGGGATGCCCAGCTCCTCGCAGACGATCTGCGCGAAGGTGGTCATGTGCCCCTGGCCCTGGGTCTGCACCCCGAGCTTCAGCACCGCCTTGCCGGTGGGGTGCACCCGCAGCTCGGCGCTGTCGAACATCCGCAGCCCGGCGATGTCGTACTCGGCGCCCTTGCCCGCGCCCACCACCTCGGTGAAGCTGGCCACGCCGATGCCCATCAGCTCGCCCCGGGCCCGCTTCTCCGCCTGCTCCCTGCGCAGCTCGTCGTAGCCGAGCATCTCCAGGGCGAGCTTCATCGCCGTGGGGTAGTCGCCGCTGTCGTAGACGAATCCGGTGGCGGACCTGTAGGGGAACGCCTCCGGGGGGATGAAGTTGTTCAGCCGCAGCTGGGCGGGGTCGGTGCCGGTCTCGAGCGCGGCGCTCTCCACCAGCCGCTCGATCATGTACGAGGCCTCGGTCACCCGGAACGAGCAGCGGTACGCCACCCCACCCGGCGCCTTGTTGGTGTAGTAGCCGTCGGCGGTGATGTGCGCCGCGGGGATGTCGTACGACCCGGTCACGATGTGGAAGAGCCCGGCCCGGAACTTGGTGGGCTGGGCGTCGGCGAAGAACGCCCCGTTGTCGCTGAGCAGGCTGACCCGCAGCCCGATCATCCTGCCGCCGGTGTCGAGGGCCATCTGCCCGGTCATGTGGTAGTCGCGGGCGAAGCCGGTGGAGATCAGGTTCTCGTAGCGGTCCTCCACCCACTTCACCGGCCGGCCGATCAGCAGCGACGCCGCCGTCGCCACCACGTAGCCGGGGTAGATCGGCACCTTGTTGCCGAAGCCGCCGCCGATGTCGCGGGTGATGATCCGGATCTTGTGCTCGGGCAGCCCCGCCACCAGCGCGAAGAGGGTGCGGTGGGCGTGGGGCGCCTGGCTGGTGATGTGCAGGGTCGCCTGCCCGGTCACCGAGTCGACGTCGGCGACGATCCCGCAGGTCTCCAGCGGCGCCGGGTGGCAGCGCGGGTAGTGGGTGGACAGCTCCACCACCTTCGCGGCCCGGGCGAAGGCGGCGTCGGTCGCCTCCCTGTCCCCCGACTCCCAGTGGTAGCACTGGTTGTCGGTCTGCCCCTCCTTCTCGTCGCGGATCAGCGGCGCCCCCGGCTCGCGCGCCTGCTGCGGGCTGGTCACCGCCTGCAGCGGCTCATAGTCGACCTCGATGAGCTGGACCGCGTCCTCGGCGATGTAGCGGCTCTCGGCGATGACCGCGGCCACCTCCTGCCCCTGGAAGCGCACCTTGTCGGTGGCCAGCACCGCCTCGGTGTCGCCGCTCAGGGTCGGCATCCAGGCGAGGTTGTGCTGGGCCATCAGCTCGCCGGTGACCACCGCCACCACCCCGGGCACCGCCGACGCCGCGGCGGTGTCGACACCCCTGATCCGGGCATGCGCGTACGGGCTGCGCAGGATCGCCATGTGGAGCATCCCCGGCAGCACCAGGTCGTCGACGTACTGGCCGCGTCCCTGGAGGAACTTGGCGTCCTCCTTGCGCTTGATGCTCTCGCCGACGCCGCCGACCGGGCCGACCGCCATCGCGCTCATGTCCTGGCCCCCGCTGCCACGAGCTCGGCGGGTGCCGGTGCGGCCGCCGCCGCCCGCTGGGCCGCGGCGGCGTGCAGCACCGCCTTGACGATGTTCATGTAGCCGGTGCAGCGGCAGATGTTGCCGCTGATCGCCCAGCGGATCTCGTCGTCGGTGGGATTCGGATTCTGCTCGAGCAGCGCGGTCGCCACCAACATCATCCCCGGGGTGCAGAAGCCGCACTGGAGCCCGTGCTCCTGGTGGAAGCCGTCCTGCACCGCGCTGAGCCTGCCGCCCTGAGCGAGGCCCTCGACCGTGGTGATCGCCCGGCCCTCGGCCATCGGCGCGAGCACAGTGCAGGACTTCACCGGGCGGCCGTCGAGCAGCACCGTGCAGGCGCCGCAGCTGCTGGTGTCACAGCCGACGTGGGTGCCGGTCATCCCCAGCCGGGTGCGGATGAAGTCGACGAGCAGGGTGCGCGCCTCGCAGTCGGCGCTGCGCTCGGCGCCGTTGACGGTGACCGTGACCTTCACGCCCCAACCTCCTGTGCCTGCCGGATCGCGGCCCGCAGCCCGCGCTGGACGAAGACCCGCACCACGTCGCGCTTGTACTCCGCGCTGCCCCGGACGTCGGTCCGCGGCTCGCTCGCCGCCGCCGCCAGCCGCGCCGCCTCTGCGATCACGTCCTCGGTGGGCCGTGCGCCCTGCAGCACCGCCTCTGCGGCGGTGGCCTTGATGTTCTGAGGGCCCACCGCGGTGAGGCCGATGCCGGCGCTGCCGATCGTCCCGTTGCTCATCTCCACCTGCACCGCCACCCCGACGGTGGCGAAGTCGCCGACCTTCCGCTCGAGCTTGAGGTAGGTGCCGCCCACCCGGCCCCGCGGCCGCGGCACCCGCACCTGGGTCAGCACCTCGGTGGCATCGAGCGCGGTGGTGAAGGGGCCCTGGAAGAAGTCGGCGATGGGGATGACCCGCTCGCCGCCGCGGCTCAGGGCGACCACGCCGGCGTCGAGGGCGAGCATCACCGAGCCCCAGTCACCGGCGGGGTCGGCGTGGGCGAGCGAGCCGCCGAGGGTGCCCATGTTGCGGATCAGCGGGTCGGCGATCTGTGGCGCCGCCGCCGCCATCGTGGGGTAGCGGGCGCGGATCACCTGCGCCGCGCCGAGGACGCTGTGGCGGACCAGCGCTCCGACCGCCAGCCACATCGCGTTTTCCTCCACGTAGGTGAGCTCGGAGAGGTTGCCGAGGTCGACCAGCAGCGCCGGCGAGGCCAGCCGCAGCTTCAGGAGGGGGATGAGGCTCTGCCCGCCGGCGAGCGGCCTGGCCTCGTCGCCGCGCTGGGCGACCACCGCGAGGGCCTCGTTCAGCGTCTGCGGGACGGCGTACTCGAAGGCTGGTGGGAACATGGCTGGGCGCTACCTCCTCCACGGGCGGTGGCGGGGCCCACGATGGCAGCCCCGCGCCTGGAGAAGGGTCCTCCTCCGGCGCCCACCCGTCACCACCGAGTCGGATGAATCTGGTGCGCCCGGCGTATGAAAACCGGCGGCGCGAGGCCACCCGATCGGGTACACGCCCGCCACCGATCGGATGAGGTGGGACCCGGAGTGGGGGAGCGGACGGGCCACGGCGGCCCGCCCGATCCCCGCGGGATGGGAAGGGTGCCGGGGTTACTCGGAACCGGTGGCCTGGTGGTCGGCGGCGGGGTCGGAGGGGTTGTCGGCGTGACCGCCGGGGCCGTCCGGCGCGGCCCCCTCGCCGGCCGGGTCGGGCTGCTCGGGCCCCTCGGCGGCGGTGGCCGGCGCCGGGACGGTGGCCGCGGCCTTCACCGCGTGGATGGTGGTGGTGGTCGTGGCCGACGCGGGGCCATGGGCCGCGATCGCGTAGCCGCCGATGCCGGCGGCGACGAGGGCGCCGGCGGCGCCGAGGAGGAGCGGGCGGACCCGTGGGAGAAGCGACATGGACGGAGCCTCCGGTGATCGATCTCGCAGCCCTGGCCGGTCGGCCGGCTGCCCTGTGCCCAGCATCGGCCGGTGACCTGACCGGGCCCTGACCGGAGGCCACCGACCGGACGTCAGACTCCGGTCAGGTTCCGGGGGCACGATGGCGGCATGCGAGTGCTCGTGGTCGAGGACGACCTCCGGCTGGCCTCGACCCTGCGCCGGGGCCTCGAGGAGGCCGGCTTCAGCGTGGACCTGGCCGGCACCGGGGACGAGGCCGCCGCCGCCACCGCCGCGACCCCGTTCGACCTGATCGTCCTCGACGTGATGCTTCCCGGGCGCGACGGCTTCGCGGTCTGCACCGAGCTCCGCCGCCGCCGGGTGCGGACCCCGCTGCTGATGCTGACCGGGCGCGACGCGGTGTCCGACCGCATCCGCGGGCTGGAGGCGGGCGCCGACGACTACCTGGTCAAGCCCTTCGCCTTCGGCGAGCTGCTGGCGCGGCTGCGCGCGCTGGGGCGCCGCCACCTCGCCGACCGCACCGCGGTGATCGAGAGCGGAGGCATCCGCCTCGACACGGCGGCGCGGACGGTGACCGTCGGCGGCCGTCCGGTGGAGCTGCGGAGGAAGGAGCTCGCGGTGCTCGAGCACTTCATGCACAACCCCGGCCGGCTGCTCACCCGGACCCAGGTCGAGGAGCACGTGTGGAGCTACGACTTCTCCGGCGGCTCCAACCTGGTGGAGGCGTACATCGCCCGCATCCGCCGCAAGCTGACCGACGCCGGCGCGGAGGATCCGTTCACCACCGTCCGGGGCTCCGGCTACCGCTTCGAACCACGCCCGTGCGCGACCTCCTCCGACGAACCCGCGTCCGTCTGACCCTCGCGGTCGCCGGCGCGTTCCTGGCCGTGGCCGCGATCGCGGCCACGGGTCTCTGGCTCGGCTTCGCCCACGTCGAGTACCAGGCCGTCGACACCAGCCTGTCGAGCCAGGCGCAGACGCTGCTCTCCGCCCTGCAGGACGCCAACGGCAGGCTGAGCTTCCAGGGGGGCGAGGCCCTCCCCGGGGAGACCCCCGAGGGCATCGCCGTGGGCGCGCTCCTCGAGGACGTGCACGGCAGGGTGCTGGACCGGTCCGGGGCCCCGCCCGGCGCCGCCGCCGTGGCCCCGGCGGCCGCCGCCGCGGTGCGGACGCGGGCGTCGGTCTTCACCACCATCGTCGACGCCGGCCGCGCCGAACGGGTGCTGGCCGTGCCCGTCGACGCCGGCGGCACCGTCGCCGGGGTGGTCGCCGTCAGCCGGCCCGTCCAGGAGCTCCGCGACACCCTGCTCGTCCTCGCGCTGCTCCTCTGCGGCGGCGTCGTCCTGCTCACCGCGGTGGTGGCCAGCCTCGCCTGGCTGCTCGCCGGCCGGGCGCTGCGACCGGTGCGCCAGATCGCGGCCACGGCACGGGATCTCAGCGAGCACGACCTGCAGCGGCGAATCACCCTCGACCTGCCCGCCGACGAGCTCGGCGAGCTGGCCGCGACCTTCAACGGGATGCTGGCTCGCCTCGACACCGCGTTCACCACCCTCCAGCAGTTCACCGCCGACGCCGCCCACGAGCTCCGCGCTCCCCTCGCCCTGCTCCGCGCCGAGCTCGAGGTGTCGCTCGCCCGGGTGCGCACGCCCGAGGAGTACGAGGCCAGCCAGCGGATCGCGCTCGCCGAGGTGGAGCGGCTCGCCGCCCTCGCCGACCAGCTGCTGCTGCTCGCCCGGGCCGACGCCGGGGCGCTCCAGCCCACCGTCGAGGAGGTCGACATCGGCGACCTGGTCGAGGAGACCGCGGAGCGCTGGCGGCCGCTCGCCGGCCGGCGCGGCATCGAGGTGACCGCGGAGGTCCACCAGGAGGGCGCCCTCCCCGGCGACCCCCTGCTGCTCCGGCGGCTGCTCGACAACCTCGTCGACAACGCGGTGCGTCACAGCCCCGACGGCGGCCGGGTGCGGGTCGGCGTGGTCCGCGGCGACATGTGGGAGGTCACCGTCTCGGACGGCGGCCCGGGCGTGCCCGCGGAGCTGCGCGCCACCCTCTTCGAGCGGTTCGCCCGGGGCGACACCGCGCGCGGCCGGGCCACCGGCGGCGCCGGCCTGGGGTTGGCCCTGAGCCGGGCGATCGCCGGACTCCACGGCGGATCGATCGCGCTCGACCCCGACGGCGGGCCCGGTGCTCGCTTCCGGGTGCGCCTGCCCCGGGCTGCCCGCCTCTGAGCACCGCCCGGGTCGGGTACAACCGGCGGGGCATGGATCTCGCCGTCACCGCCGCCGACGTCCGCGACGCGGCCCGCCGGCTCACCGGACGGGTCCATCGCACCCCCGTGGTCGCCCTCGACCGCCTCGGGCTGTGGGTGAAGTGCGAGAGCCTGCAGGGCATCGGCGCCTTCAAGATCCGCGGCGCCACCAACGCCGTCCTCGCCCTCCGGCCCGCCGGCGTGGTCACCGCCAGCAGCGGCAACCACGGGATGGCGGTGGCGGCGGCGGCGGCGGCGGCGGGCATCCCCGCGGTGGTGGTCATGCCCGCGAACGCGACCGCATACAAGCGCGAGGAGGTGGCCCGGTTGGGCGCCGAGGTGGTGATCAGCCCGCCCGAGACCGAGGCGCGCAACGCCGCGGCGCTGGCGGTGGCCGAGGCGCGAGGCCTCACCCTGATCCCCGCCTACGACCATCCGCTGGTGATCGCCGGCCAGGGGACCTGCGGCCTGGAGATCGCCGAGCAGGCCGGCGACGCCGCCACCGTGATCGTGCCCCTCGGCGGCGGCGGGCTGCTGTCCGGGGTCGCGGTCGCGCTGCGCGACACCCGGGGGGCGCGGGTGCGCATCGTCGGCGTCGAGCCCGAGGACGGCGACGACACGGTGCGCTCGCTCCGGGCGGGGCGGCGGGTGACCGTACCGGCGCCGAGGACGATCTGCGACGGCGCTCGGAACACCACCCCGGGGGAGCTGACCTTTCCGCTGGTCGCGGCGCTGGTCGACGAGGTCGTGGCGGTCACCGACCCCGAGGTGGTCGACGCGGTCCGGGCCCTCGCCACCGCCGGGCTGGTGGTCGAGCCCACCGGCGCCCTGGCGGTGGCCGCGGCGCTCCGGGGGGCGTCCACCACCGGGGGCGGGGCCACCGTCTGCGTGGTCACCGGGCGCAACATCGCCCCCGAGGAGCACGCCCGGCTGGTGCTGGGGAGGGTCTGAGGATGCAGGGCTCGGAGCTGTACCGCGGGCCCCTCGACGAGTTCGTCGGGGCGCGCACCGAGCTCGCCCGCCGGCTCCGCGGCGACGGCGACCGCGAGGCCGCCACGGCCGTCGCCGGGCTGCGCAAGCCCTCGCTCGGCGCCTGGGTGGTGGACCAGCTCGCGGCCGGGGCGCCGGACCTGGTGCGCGACCTGCTCGCCGCCGCATCCGATGCCCGGGAGGCGCAGCGGCAGGCCGCCCCCGAGGCGCTGCGGGAGGCGAGCGCCCGGGTCCGCACCCTGCTCGACGAGGCCGGTCGCCGGGCCCGGGGGATCCTCGAGCAGTCCGGCCA
>DASXNK010000064.1 GCA_036495095.1 Candidatus Dormiibacterota bacterium
CCCACCTTCCGGCTGAAGCGGCCGGAGGAGATCGAGAAGATGCACACGTCGGGGCGGATCCTCGGGGCCTGCCTCAGCCACCTGGCGGCGAGCATCCGGCCCGGGATCACCACCCTGGAGCTCGACAGGGAGGCGGACACCTTCATCCGCGACCACGGGTGCATCCCCGGGTTCCTCGGCTACTACGACTACCCCAACTCGCTCTGCGTCTCGGTCAACGAGGAGGTCGTCCACGGCATGCCGGGCAGCCGGGTCATCGAGGAGGGCGACCTGGTCTCCCTCGACTGCGGCCTGATCCTCGACGGCTGGTGGGCGGACAGCGGCCTCAGCACGGCCTGCGGGGAGGCCCCGCCCGAGACCCAGCGCCTGCTCGACGTCACCCGTGAGGCGCTGCTCAGGGGCATCGACCAGGCCCGGCCGGGCCGCCACATCGGCGACATCGGCCACGCCGTCCAGACCTATGTCGAGGCCGAGGGCTTCTCGGTGGTCCGCCAGTACGTCGGCCACGGGATCGGGCGGAACATGCACGAGCCCCCCCAGGTGCCGAACTACGGCCGGGCGGGCAGCGGCAACCTGCTCAAGCCCGGCTACGTCCTCGCGATCGAGCCGATGGTCAACGCCGGGGGCGCCGAGGTGCGGGTCCTGGACGACGGCTGGACGGTGGTCACCTGCGACCGCCGGCGCTCCTGCTACTTCGAGCACACCGTGGCGGTGACCCCGGAGGGGCCGGTGGTGCTCACCCTGCGGGACGAGGAGGCGGCGTGACCGGTGCCCCGGCCTGTGGCGCCCCGCTCGAATCTGTATACTCGCCCGTCACGCCCCTCCCGGATTCGGCGCGCCCGGTGAGCGGGCGGGAGGGCCCCCTGGTGGGGCGCGTCATCGAGCCGCTTCCCAATGCGCTCTACAGGGTCGAGCTGGAGGACGGGCACCGGGTGCTCGCCCATCCCGCGGGCAAGGCCCGGCTGCAGGCGGTCCGCATCCTTCCCGGAGACCGGGTGAGCATCGAGCTCAGCGCCGGCGACCCGGGGCGGGGGCGGATCCTGCAGCGACTCGGATAGGAACCAGGACAGACAAGAGATGGTGAAGGTGAACGCAGCGACATGAAGGTCCGGGCCTCGGTGAAGAAGATCTGCGAGCGGTGCAAGATCATCAAGCGCCGTGGGGCGGTGCGCGTCATCTGCGAGAACCCCAAGCACAAGCAGCGTCAGGGGTAGGCGAGAAGTGGCACGAATCGCAGGCGTCGACATCCCGCGTGACAAGCACGTGGTCATCGCGCTCACCTACATCTTCGGCATCGGGCCGACCACGGCGAAGCGCATCCTCTCCCTCGCCCAGCTCAACCCCGACATGCGCACCCGGGACCTCACCGACGCCCAGGTGGGCAAGCTGCGCGCCCTCATCGCCAAGCAGCTCCAGGGCAGGGTCGAGGGCGATCTTCGACGTCAGATCGCCCTCAACATCAAGCGGCTGATGGAGATCGGCACCTATCGGGGGCTCCGCCACCGCCGCGGGCTCCCCGTGCGCGGGCAGCGCACCCGGACCAACGCCCGCACCCGGCGCGGACCGCGCCGCACCGTGGGCGTCCGCAGGAAGAAGAAGTAGTGACCACCGCAGTCATCGGGACGGGTGACGGGTTGATTGGGAGCATCGATGGGTAAGAAGAAGAAGGTCGTCAGGACCCGGCGGCGCGAGCGCAAGAACATCGCGGTCGGGCACGCCCACATCCTGTCCACCTTCAACAACACCATCGTCAGCCTCACCGACACCCAGGGCAATGTGCTGGCCTGGGGCTCCGCGGGCGGCCAGGGCTTCAAGGGATCGCGCAAGAGCACCCCCTTCGCCGCCCAGGTGACCGCCGAGGCCGCGGCGCGGCGGGCCATGGAGCACGGTCTTCGCAGCATCGAGATCTTCGTCAAGGGTCCCGGCGCCGGCCGTGAGGCGGCGATCCGCAGCCTCCAGGCGGCGGGCCTCGACGTGACCGCCATCACCGACGTCACCCCCATCCCCCACAACGGCTGCCGGCCGCCCAAGCGGCGCCGGGTCTAGAGCCCAGGAGCCACCGACACCATGGCCAATCCCCACCATCCGGTCTGCCGCCTCTGCCGGCGAGAGGGCGTCAAGCTCTTCCTCAAGGGCGAGAAGTGCGTGACCAAGTGCACCCTGGACCGTCGCAACATGACGCCTCCCGGGCAGCACGGCATGGCGCGCCGCCGCAAGGTGAGCGACTACGGCATCCAGCTGCGCGCCAAGCAGCGTGCCCGTCGCCTCTACGGCGTGCTGGAGACGCAGTTCCGCCACTACTTCGAGAAGGCGGAGCGCAGCACGGGGGTGACCGGCACGGTGCTGCTCCAGAACCTGGAGCGGCGGCTCGACAACGTCGTCTACCGGCTCGGCTTCGCCGCCTCCCGTCCCGAGGCGCGCCAGCTGGTCAGCCACCGCCACTTCAGCGTCAACGGACGCACCGTGAACATCCCCTCGTACCAGGTCCGGCCCGGTGACGTGGTGGCGGTGCGCGAGAAATCCCGGAAGGCCCAGCCCATCGACAACGCCCAGGCGCTGATCCAGGGCCGTCCGGTCCCGGACTGGCTCACCCTCGACGCCGATGCGCTCAAGGGGATCGTCCAGCGGCTGCCGGAGCGCACCGAGATGGACGCCTTCATCGACGAGCAGCTGATCGTCGAGTTCTACAGCAGATAGCTCCACCCAGAGAGAGGCCCACACCCACCGCATGGTCGACACCACCCACACCCCATCCGTCCGCGAGCTGCAGAGCACCACGGACTACGGCCGCTTCCAGATCGAGCCGCTCGAGCCTGGATTCGGCACCACCCTCGGCAACTCGCTGCGCCGGGTGCTGCTCTCGTCGCTCTCGGGCGCGGCGGTCACCTCGGTCTCGATCGAGGGCGTGTCGCACGAGTTCTCCACGCTTCCCCACGTCAAGGAGGACGTCACCGAGATCCTCCTCAACATCAAGCTCCTCAATGTCATCAGCCACGTCGACGAGCCGGTCCGGATGACCCTCGACGCGCGCGGTCCCAAGCAGGTGCGCGCCGGCGACATCGAGACCACCAGCGACGTGGAGATCTGCAACCCCGACCTCCACCTCTGCACCCTCGACGGCCCCCAGGCGCAGCTGCGCATGGACCTGACCGTGGAGCGGGGCAAGGGCTACGTGCCCGCCGAGCGCAACAAGAAGGAGGGGCAGCCGATCGGGGTGATCCCGATCGACGCCATCTTCACCCCGGTGCGCAAGGCCAACTTCTCCGTGGAGAAGACCCGCGTCGGCCAGGACACCGAGTGGGATCGTCTCCTCGTCGAGGTCTGGACCGACGGCACCATGCCCCCGGTCGAGGCGGTCAGCCAGGCGGCCTCGCTCTTCACCCGCCACCTCGAGCTCTTCGTCAGCTTCGGCGACAACCTCGCGGTCCAGCCGGTGTCGCAGGCGCGCGGCAACGACCTCCCCAGCCGCCTCGCCGACGTCCCCGTCGAGGAGCTGGAGCTGAGCGTCCGCGCGCTCAACTGCCTCAAGGCCAACGACGTGACCCGCATCGGCCAGCTGGTGGCGATGCGCCAGGAGGAGCTGCTCTCGCTGCGCAACTTCGGACAGAAGTCGCTCGACGAGATCCGCGAGAAGCTGGTGGAGCGGGGCTTCGTGACCGCGGAGGAGCTGGAGACGCTCTTCCAGCCCGCCCGCTAGCCAGGTCGCCGACAAGGGGAAGCCGAGATGCGCCATCAGATGGCCGGACGGAAGTTCGGCCGCACCAGCGCCCACCGCCAGGCGATGACCCGCAATCAGGTCACCGCCCTGCTTCGGCATGGCCGCATCCGCACCACCGAGGCGAAGGCGAAGGAGCTGCGCCGCTGGGTGGAGCGGGTGATCACCAGCGCCAAGCCGGGCGACGTGCACGCCCACCGCAGGGTGGCCCTGTGGGTCAACGACCGCGAGGTCAGCCACCGGCTGTTCTCCACCTACATGGACCGCTACCGCGACCGGCCCGGCGGCTACACCCGCATCTACCACCTCGGTCCGCGGGTGGGCGACGGCGCGCCGATGGCGATCATCGAGCTGGTGGAGTAGCCGTCCCGATGCTCGATCCCGCCACCGAGGTGAGCGCCGAGGCGACGCACAGCTATGCCCTCACCCTGGAGTACGACGGCAGCAGGTTCAGCGGCTGGCAGCGCCAGCCCGACCGGCGCACCGTCGAGGGCGTGCTCCGCGACGCCATCCTCGCCGTGACCGGCGAGCAGGTGCGGCTCACCGCCGCCGGCCGCACCGACGCCGGGGCCCACGCCCACGGCCAGGTGGTCGGCTGCGCGCTCCGCCGTCCCTGGGAGCCGCGCCGGCTCCGCGCCGCGCTCAACGGCCACCTCCCCGAGGACACCGTGGTGCTCGAGGTGCGCTCCGCGCCCGACGGCTTCCACGCCCGCTTCGACGCCCGCACCCGCACCTACCGGTACGTGGTGGCGCCGCGCGCCGAGCGCGCCGCGGTGGCCCGCGACCACGCCTGGCGGGTCCCCCGGTCGCTCGAGCTCGAGGCGATGCGGGGCGCCGCCAGCCACCTGGTCGGCACCCACGACTTCGCCGCGTTCGGGCGCTCGCCCCGCGCCGGCGGCACCACGGTGCGCACCATCCAGTCGCTGACGGTGCGGGCCCACGCGATCCCGGATCCCCACGGAGAGCCCGGCGCCGAGCCGCGCACCGTGGTGACCATCGACGTCACCGCCGACGCGTTCCTCTACGGCATGATGCGCGCCATCGCCGCCACCCTGGTGGCGGTGGGCGACGGCCGTCTGGACGCCCCGTCGGTGGCGTCGCTGCTCGACGCGCCGGGCCGCACCCGGCGCCTGCCCACCGCCCCCGCGCACGGGCTCCACCAGTGGGCGGTGACCTACGACCTTCCCCAGGGCGACGGAGACGAGGACCGATGAACACGCAGAAGTGCTATCAGCCGAGCGCCGGTGAGGTGCCTGCGAACTGGTACGTCGTCGACGCGAAGGGCCAGACCCTGGGGCGGCTCGCCGTCAACATCGCGCGGGTGCTCCGCGGCAAGCACCGGCCCCAGTACACCCCGCACATGATGACCGGCGACCACGTCATCGTCGTCAACGCCAGGGACATCGTGGTCACCGGGAACAAGCGCACCCAGAAGACCTACGACCGCTACTCGGGCTACCCGGGTGGCCGCCGGGTGCGCACCTTCGAACAGACCATCGAGCGCCACCCCACCCACCCCATCACCCATGCGGTGCGGGGCATGCTCCAGCACAACACCCTCGGTGCCGACCAGCTGAAGCGTCTGCGCGTGTACGCGGGCGGCGAGCACAAGCACGAGGCGCAGCAGCCGCAGCCGATCACGTTCGGCGAGCTCGGGGAGATCATCCGTGCCAGCCAGTGAGCACTACTACAACGGCACCGGCCGTCGGAAGAACGCGGTGGCGCGCGTCCGCCTGATCCCCGGCGACGGCGTCCTCGTCATCAACGGCAAGTCGCCGAGCGAGTACTTCGGCCGGCGCGACCTGGAGACCATCGTCACCCAGCCGCTGCGGGTCACCGACACCATCGGTCGGTTCGTGGCCAGCATCAAGGTGCAGGGGGGCGGCGTCGCCGGCCAGGCCGGTGCGGTCTGCCACGGCATCGCCCGCGCCCTCTGCCTCGCCGACGAGAACCTCCGGGAGCCGCTGAAGCGGGCCGGCCTCCTCACCCGCGACCCGCGGGAGAAGGAGCGCAAGAAGTACGGCCTCAAGCGGGCCCGCAAGGCCCCGCAGTACACCAAGCGCTGAGCGCCGCCGCGACACCCGCCACGGTGGTGGCGGCCCCACGGGTGCGTGTGCTCGGTGTCGGCGTCGATCTCGTCGACATGGACTCGGCCCTCGACGCCGTGGTCGGCGCCGCCCGGCCCGAGCGCAGCGGCGCGCCCCTGCAGGTGGTCACGCTCAACCCGGAGATGGTGATGCGGGCCCGGCGCGACCCGGCCCTGGGGGCGATCATCGAGGCCGCCGGGCTGGTGGTGCCCGACGGCATCGGGCTGGTGCTGGCGCTGCGCCGCCGCGGCTACGGTGGCGCCGGCCGGGTCGCCGGCGCCGACCTGCTCGAGCGCTACGCCGAGCGGGCCGCGCCGCTGGGCCAGCGGCTCGCGCTGGTGGGTGGCGCGCCCGGGGTCGCCGCCCTCGCCGCCGCCGAGCTCGAGCGCCGTCACCCCGGGCTGCGGGTGGTGGCCGCCGACGGCGGCGACCCCGGCAGCGAGACCGCCGACCGGCTCCGCGCCGCCGCCCCGGACGCGGTCTTCGCCGCCTACGGCGCCGGCCGGCAGGAGAGCTTCCTCGCCGCCCATCTCGCCGCCATCGGCGCCGGGGTGGGCATGGGCGTCGGCGGCGCCCTCGACTTCCTCTCCGGACGGGTGCGCCGTGCCCCCGCCGTGGTGCGCCGCGCCGGGCTGGAGTGGGCGTGGCGGCTGGCCCGCCAGCCCTGGCGAGCGCGCCGCCAGGCGGTGCTGCCGCTGTTCTGGTGGCTCGACCGGCGGGAGTGCGCCGCGCTGCCGCCGTCGCGCCGGGGGGAGTAGCGGTGCTCAGCCTGGTCGTCCCCTCCTACAACGAGGCCGAGCGGCTGCCGCCGAGCCTCGCCCGGATGCGCGAGCATCTCGACCTCTCCGGCGAGGAGTACGAGGTCATCGTCGTCGACGACGGCAGCAGCGACGGCACCGCCGCCGCCGTCGAGCGCGCCGCCGCGAGCTGGCCGCAGCTGCGTCTGCTCGGGCTCGAGCGCAACCAGGGCAAGGGCGCGGCCACCCGGGCGGGGATGCTGGCCGCTCGGGGCGAGCACCGCGCCTTCAGCGACGCCGATCTCAGCACCCCGCTGGAGGAGCTGCCCCGGCTGCGCTACCACCTCGAGGGCGATTGCCAGGTGGCGATCGCCTCGCGGGCGGGCGACGCCCAGATCGAGGTGCACCAGGCGCTTCGCCGCGAGCTGATGGGCAAGACCTACAACAGGCTGCTCCAGCTGCTCGTGCTCCCCGGCATCCGCGACAGCCAGTGCGGCTTCAAGGTGTTCACCGCGACCGCGGCCGAGGCCTGCTTCGGGCCGCTGAAGACGCTGCGCTTCGGCTTCGACGCCGAGGTGCTGCTCCGCGCCCGCCGCCACGGCTGGAGGATCGCCGAGGTGCCGGTGCGCTGGAGCCACCGCGACGACTCGCGCGTCAGCGCGCTGCGCGACTCCGGCATGGTGCTGCTCGACCTCATCCGCCTGCGGCTCTGGCGGCGCTGACCGGTGCGGGCTCGGGCGGCGTAGACTCCAGGCGTCGGCTATCGCGCCAATCGGCTCAGGAAGGCAGACGTGACCGCAGACCTCTCGGCACCGCCCTTCATCCTCGACGTGCGCGTGGCGCGCTCGCCGCTGGTGGGGCTGCGCTACGGGGTCGACGGCCGGGCC
>DASXNK010000065.1 GCA_036495095.1 Candidatus Dormiibacterota bacterium
TCGCCTCGTAGGCGTCGTCCTGATTGAGGTGCGAGTAGGTCCGGGTGATCATCGTCAGGTCGGCGTGCCCGAGCGTCTGCTGAAGGATCAGCGGGTTCATCCCCTTCCGCAGCATGTGCGTGGCGAAGGAGTGGCGGAACAGGTGCGGGTGGACCCGCTTGTCGAGCTTCGTCGTCTCGGCGAGGATGCGGATCATCTGCCCCAGCCCCGACGGCGTCAGCGGCCGGTACTCGCAGCTGTTCGGCTGCCGGCGCAGCGCGATGAAGATGCGGTTGGTGTTCGCGTCCTTCCGGGTCTTGTCGGCGAAGCGGCGAAGACGACGCGCGAGCGCTGGCGCCAGGGGCACCAGCCGCTCCTTGTCGCCCTTCCCGCGGATCTTCAGAAAGACGTGCCGGCCGTCGCCCTCGAGGATGTCCGCGGACCGGAGCCCGAGGAGCTCGCTGAGACGGATGCCGGTGTCGGCCAGGAGGCGGACGATGAGCTTGTCGCGCTCGTTGTCGGCGGCGTCCTCCATCGCCTGGATCTCCGCCCGGGTGAGCACGTCGATGACCGGCCGGCTCAGCTTGGGCAGCGGAGCCTTGGCATCGACCTTCTCCCCCTCCTTCCGGACCCACGCGAGGAAGCTGTTGATCGCCCGCATGTAGGCGTGCACCGACGCCTTGGCGAGCGGCTTCGGCCGCAGCGCGAAGGGATGCCCGGTCTCGAGCAGGGTGCCCGAGAGGCGGTTCAGGTGCCGGTCGGTGAGCTGCGACGGCTGCTCGACTCCCTCCGCGGCGCAGAAGGGCAGCAGGAGCGTGCGGAGCGGATAGCCGTAGGCGTCGCGGGTCGTCCGGATCGAGTGCCCCATGCCCCGGTGGTAGTCGAGGTAGTCCTCGACCAGGCGCTCCATCGCGGTCGCCGGCGGGGGGTCGATGACGGTCAGCTTGGGCATCGGATCAGGGGCCTCCGAACTCGGAGCCTTATAGAGGAATCCCAGACTAAACCTCTGCATAGTAGCACCTGCTTCCTGCATGTACACCCCCATCTCAGGGCATGCGAAAGCCCCGTTCAAGGGGAAGCAGGTTCTGCTCCTCAACTCGAAAGGAGGAGGTGGAGCGGGAGACGAGACTCGAACTCGCGACAACCTGCTTGGGAAGCAGGGACTCTACCAACTGAGCTACTCCCGCTCGGCGGCCGCCATTCTACGACGGCGGGCGGCGGAGTTGAAGCGGGGGCCCGAACCCCGGTTCGGCGGGCCTCACCTCGGGGCCGATCGGCGGTGGTACCGTGCCTCCCAATGGTCACCGCCTTCCTGATGATCGTCTGCGAGCCGCAGGGCATCCACGCGCTGGGCCAGGCACTGGCCGACACCGAGGGAGTGGAGCAGGTCTACACCACGACCGGGACGACCGACTTCATCGCCACGGTGCGGGTGCCCGACCTCGACGCCCTGGCGACACTGGTCACCCAGAAGGTGGCGACCCTCCCCGGGGTGGTGCGCACCGATACCCACCTCGCGATGCGCTCCTACGGGAAGAACGAGATCCAGGCGGCCTTCGACATCGGGCTTGACTGAGGGCGACGGCGGCCGGATCCCGGTCCCTGCGCTGGAGACCCGCGGCGTCGAGCGGAGCCTTCCCCTGGGTGGCGAGACGGTCGAGATCCTCCGCGGCATCGACCTCCGCATCATGCGGGGCGAGCTCGCCGCGCTGGTGGGTCCGAGCGGCAGCGGGAAGAGCACCCTGCTCGGGGTCATCGCCGGCCTCGACCGGCCCAGCGCGGGGCGGGTGCTGGTCGACGGCATCGACATCACCGACATGCCCGAGAGCCGGCTGGCGATGGTCCGCAACGCCAAGATCGGCATGGTGTTCCAGGCCTTCAACCTCATCCCGACGCTGACCGCCCAGGAGAACGTCGAGGTGCCGCTCTTCGTCGGCGACCACCCCGGCTCGCCCTCGGCGCGGGCGCGGGAGATGCTGGCGCTGGTCGGGCTCGAGCACCGCACCCGGCACCGGCCCTCGCAGCTGAGCGGCGGCGAGCAGCAGCGGGTCGCGATCGCGAGAGCACTGGCGACGCGGCCGGCGATCGTGATCGCCGACGAGCCCACCGGCAACCTCGACGCCGCCACCGGCGAGCGCATCCTGCAGCTGATCGCCGAGATCCGCGGGCAGCTGGGCACCACCTTCCTGATCGGGACCCACGACCCGGTGATCGCGCGCCGCGCCGAGCGGGTGATCACCATCGTCGACGGGCGGCTCATCGCGGAGACCACGGTGGGCCGGTGAGCGGCCGGCTGCGCCTCTGGACCCGCTACTCGCTGCGGGCGGTGCGCCGCGGCGGCCAGCGCTCGCTGCTGGCGATCTTCTGCATCACCGTCGGGGTGATGGCGGTGGTGGCACTGCGCCTCGCCGGCGACATGGTGTCGCTCTCGCTGACCAGCAACCTTCGGAGCATCATCGGCGCCGACGTCACCGTGCAGTCGAACGCCATCCCCCTCTCCCCCGCCGACCTCGCCCGCTTCGACGAGCTGCGCCGCGACAGGCTCATCGACGACTACAGCGCCATCGGCGTCGAGCGCGGCTCGGTGCGGCGTGGCGGTGGGCACATCGCGCGGGTGAACGTGGACGTGGTCGACCCGAAGCACTATCCGCTGGTCGGCGGCGGTGAGCTGGCCGCGCCGGCACGGGGCAGCTTCGCCACCCTGCTCGCCGCACCGGGTACGGTCATCCTCACCCAGTTCATCGCCGACCAGGCCGGGGTGCGGCTCGGCGACACCGCCCACCTCACCCTGGTGCGCGGCGGCGGCGCCGACCTTCGCGTCGCCGGGCTGCTGCGCAACAGCATTCTGGAGAGCACCGCCGCCTACATCGCCCCGCCCACCTACGCCGCGGTCTCGGGCCGCCCGCTCGGCTACGGCACGGTGCAGGCCACCGCCCCGGACCCGGCGAGCGCGCAGCGGGCCGCCGACCGTCTGCGCACCGCCTTTCCCACCGCGAGCGTCCAGACCGTGCAGGACGCGCTCGACGAGAACATCACCATCTCGCGCGAGATCAGCCGCACCCTGCAGATCATCGGCCTGCTCGCCCTGCTGATGGGCGGGATCGGGATCGTGAACACCATGCAGGTGTCGCTGCAGCGGCGGCGCACCGAGATCGCGATGCTCAAGACCGCCGGCTACCGGCGCCGCGACCTCTACGCGCTGTTCGGCCTCGAGGCGGCGATCCTGGGGCTGGCCGGGGGGATCGCCGGCACCGCGGTCGGCGTGGGCGTCAGCGCGGTGGTGCGGGTGCTGGTGGAGCGCGTCTTCCTCATCTCGATCGCCTTCCACGTCGGCGCCGCGACCCTGGTCACCGGCGTGGTCGTCGGGCTCGCGACCGCGCTGATCTTCGGGCTGCTGCCCATCGTCCGGGCCGCGGCGATCCGGCCGCAGGCGGTGCTGCGCGACCTCCCCGGCGGGGTCACCGCGGGGTCGGCCGCGCAGACCGCGGGCCTCTATGCGCTGCTGGTGGTGCTCTTCGCCGCGCTCAGCGCCGGCCTGCTCGGCAGCGTCGCCTACGCGCTGGCCACCGTGGCCGGCACCGTCGCCGCGCTCGCCGCGCTCGGTGGCGTCTTCTGGGTGATGGTCTGGCTGGTGGGGCGGATCCCGATCCCCGAGCGCCTTCCCCTCCCCCGCCGGCTCACCACCGCGCTGCGGCTCGCCCTCCGTGCGATCGGTCGCAGCCGGGGGCGCACCGCCACCACCCTGGTGGCGCTGTTCACCGGGGTCTTCGGCATCGGCCTGGTGCTGGTGCTCGGACAGAACATCAGCGCCAAGGTCGATGAGAGCATCAGCCGTCTCAGCACCTACAACCTCTTCGCCATCGCCGCCCCCCACGACGCCGCCGCCGTGACCGCCGTGACCGCGTCGCTCCCCGGCGTCCAGCAGCGCCGGGTCACCGCCGACGTCGCCGCGGTGCCGACCGCGCTCAACGGCACGCCGCTCCGTGACGCGGTCGCCGGCGCCGGCGGCGCCACCGGTCGCGGCCGCCGGTTCCGCATCGGGCAGCTCAGCGGGGTGGAGGGATACGACCTCGCCGGCGGGCAGCTGCCCGAGGTGGCGATCGCCGCCGGCCGCACCCTCAGCGCCGCCGACGCGGGGACGATGAACGTCCTCGCGCGCTTCGACGTCGCCTTCCCGCCGCTGCTGCTCGGGCCCGGTGACACCGTCATCCTCCAGCAGGAGGCGACCGGTCGCAGCGTCACCCTGCGCCTCGTCGGCCTGTACACGCCGATCAGCCACGGGGTGGGCCCGCGCCTGCCCACCTTCCTCGAGCCGGTGCTCGGCGACCGCGGCGTGCCCACCGCGCTCGGACCCGACGAGGTGCAGACCGCGGTGGCGCTGCGCGTCGACCCCGGCCACACCGCCACGGCGCTGCGCCGCATCGAGGACGCCGCCCCCGGCGCCACCGTCTACGACGTCGCCGACCTCGGCGCGCTGGTGAAGCAGGTGCTCGGCAACCTCACCGTGCTGATGCTTGCGCTGGCGTCGCTGGCGCTCTTCGCCGGGGTGGTGATCATCGCCAACACGGTCGCGCTGGCGATGCTCGAGCGCCGCCGCGAGATGGGCATCCTCAAGGCGGTGGGCCACTCCAGCCGCTCGGTGCTCTCGATGGTGCTGGTCGAGAACGCGGTGGTCGCGGTCATCGGCGCGGGGACCGGGATGGTGGTCGTGACCATCGCCACCGGGCAGATCGGCGCCCACGTGCTCGAGACCGACCTCGTTGTGGGCCGGGGCGTGGCGGTGTCGGTGGTCGCCGGCGTGGTCGCGGTCGTCGTGGTGGTGGCCGGCCTGGTCGCCTGGGGACCCACCCGGGTGCGCCCGCTGGAGGTGCTGCGCTACGAGTGACCGCCGCCGCGATGGGCGGCGGCGACGTGGGCGCGCAGCGGGTCGACGCCGATGTCGCCGCGGGGGTCGCGCACCACGGTGTGCACGTGGTTGGCACCGTCCTGGGTGCAGTCGTACTCGACGAGGAGACGCTCGCCGGCGAGCCGGTAGTAGTGGGGCATGCCCGGCTCCCCGCCTCCCGCCCATGCGAACCGCAGCCCGGGGTCGTCCTCGACACCGGCGAAGAGCGCTCCGAGCGCGGGGTCGAGCCGGGCGACGTAGAGCCGCACCAGCCGGCCCAGCAGCTGCCGGGGCTCGCCCTCGAGCTCGCCGGCGAGGACGCCCGCGACCGGCAGCCCGCCGGCGTCGACGGCGGTGCCGGAGAGGATGTCCTCGGGAGCCAGCGCGTCCACCACCGCGCGGCCCCGCGCGGCGGGACCGAGGCTGGCGAGCAGCTCGCGGCCGAGGTCCTCCTCGACCCCGAGCGGGCGGAGCGTGCCGCCCCCCTCGAAGCCGACCCGCGCCGGGTTGGCGCCGAGGAAGAGCGGGGTCGCGGTCACCGGCGTGTCGCCCCGCAGCGTCACCGACACGCTGAGGTGATGCCCCTCGAAGCGCCACCCCCACCGTGCCTCCGGCGACGGCTGGTCGAAGACGACGACGTGGTACCTGCCCGGATCACGACGCCCGTCGTCGCGACGCTCGACCGCCTCGAGCACGGTCTCCCACGCGGTGACCGTGGCCGCCTGGGCGAGCCCGGCAAGGCTCAGCGCGGTGCGGAGGAGGCGGTGGGCGAGCAGCCGCTGGTCACCGTCCATGGCGCGCAGCGGCAGGCCGAAGCGCTCGCGCGGAAGGTAGGTCCACCGCATCCGTCGCGGGTCGTCGAAGGGGATGAGCGCACGAACCCGACCGGGCGCGTCGAGCGCATCGAGCAATGCGGACGCCGCCGCAACCATCCCCACGCCGCCGGAGGCCATGACCCCACGCTAGCACCGGCGGCCGGCACCCCGGGGTCGGCTACCGTGGAGGGTGTCCCCGCCGAACCCCGCTCACCCCAGGAGGCCAGCGATGCCGGCCGACGCCCCCTTCCCCGCCGTCTCGCCGGAGCGCATCCTGATGCACTCGCTCCCGGCCCTGACCGGGGCCTACGTGCTCGCAACCGCCGCCCACTGGTCGCTCTTCACCCACCTCGAGAACGGCGCCGGCACCGTCGCCGCCCTCGCCGACCGCGCCGGCATCTCCGAGCGCGGCGCGCAGGCGCTGCTCGACGGCGTGACCGGCATGGGCCTCGTCGAGTCGACCGAGGGCGGCTACCGCAACTCGCCGGAGGCGAGCGCCTTCCTGGTCGAGGGCCGCCCCGCCTACATGGGTGGGTTCGCGCAGACGATCCTGTATCCGCAGTTCGCCTTCGCGCAGCTGCCGGAGGCGGTGCGCAGCGGATCGCCGGTGGCCACCGACGACCTCACCACCGAGGACCTCCCGATGTGGCGCGAGCTGGTGATGGCCATCGTCCCCCTGGCGATGCCGCTGGCCCAGGAGGTGGCCGAGCAACTGGTGCGGGATCGCGGTGAGGTCTCGATCCTCGACATCGGCGGCGGCTCCGGGGTGTACTCGGCGGTGCTCCTCGGCGCCAACCCGCAGGCCACCGCCACCCAGCTCGACTGGCCCTCGGTCAACGCGATCGCGCGGGAGTTCGTGGGCGAGCGCGGCGCCGGCGACCGCTTCACCACCCTCGACGGCGACTTCCATACCACCGACCTCGGCGAGGCGGCGCACGACGTCGTCGTCTACTCGAACATCGCCCACCAGGAGAGCCCGGAGGAGAACGTCGCGGTGTTCCGCAACGTCCGCCGCGCGCTGCGCCCCGGCGGCGTCCTGGTGATCAGCGACTTCGTCCTCGACGCGGAGGGCAGGGGGCACCCGTTCGCCGGGCTCTTCAGCACCATGATGCTGCTCAACACCCAGCGGGGCGCGAGCTGGCGGCAGCCCGACTACGAGCGCTGGCTGGACGAGGCGGGGTTCACCGAGGTGCGGTTCCAGCCCACCCACTCGCCCGCGACGCTGATCTTCGCCAGCTGACCCCCGCCGTCACCGCGGCGTCTCCCCAGGAGATGCGGCCAGCTGTGCCCGCATCTCCTCCCAGGCGTGCCGAGCCTCGTCGACCGAGCCCTCGTCCTCGATCGTGGAGACGTCGCCCGGGTCCGTGTCGAGGGTGACCGCCTTGAGCACCCGCCGCATGATCTTGCCGCTGCGGGTCTTCGGCAGCATGCCGACGAAGTTCAGCTCGCCGATCACCGCCACCGGGCCGAGCTCGCGGCGGCAGGTCTCGATCAGCTCCTGGCGCAGCTCGGGCGACGGGGTGTGTCCCGGCCTCAGCACCACGAAGGCGGAGATCACCTCCATCCGCAGCGGGTCGGGCCGGCCGATCACCCCCGCCTCGGCCACCGCCTTGTGGCGGAGGAAGGCGGTCTCGACCTCGATCGTGCCGATGCGATGGCCGGCGATCTTGATGATCTCGTCGGCGCGGCCGCTGAACCAGATGTAGCCGTCCTCGTCGACCTCGGCGGCGTCGCCGCTGAAGTAGACCTGCTGGCCGGGCATCTTCTCCCAGTAGTCGCGGCCGTAGCGCTCGGGCTCGCCCCAGAGGCTGGCGGTGAGGCCGGGGAAGGGGCGGCGGATCACGAAGATCCCCTTCTCCCCGGGGCCGCAGAGCTCGCCCTCCTGGCTCATCACCGCGGCCTCGATGCCGGGCAGCGGCACCCCCGGCGAGCCCGGCTTGATCGGCAGCAGGCCCAGTCCGTAGGGGTTGCCGACGATCGGCCCGCTCGTCTCCGTCTGCCACATGTGGTCGATGACCGGGACCTCGTTGCGGAGCACCTCCCGCTGCAGCCACTCCCACGCCGGGGGGTTGAGCACCTCGCCGGCGCAGAAGACCCGCTCCAGCGAGCCGAGGTCGTGGCCGCGGGCCGGCTCGGTGCCGTACTTCATGAGCATGCGCACCGCGGTCGGCGAGGTGAACACCCCGCTCACGTGGTTGGCGGCGACGATCCGGTAGAAGGTGTCGGAGCCGGGGTGATCGAGGGCGCCCTCGTACGCGATCGTGGTGCAGCCCGCGAGCAGCGGCGCGTAGACGATGTAGCTGTGGCCCACCACCCAGCCGATGTCGGAGGTCG
>DASXNK010000066.1 GCA_036495095.1 Candidatus Dormiibacterota bacterium
CGGACTGGACGCACGACGGCACGGATCACCTTCGCCGGGCGAGCCCTGCGAACTCCACCAGGTGGCGGTCTTCAGCAGCTACCTCGACGGCGTGGACATCGGGGCGGGGCGGTGACGATGCCCCCAGTTCACTCAGGTCGCCCGTGCCGC
The DNA here is from genome assembly GCA_036495095.1 of Candidatus Dormiibacterota bacterium. NCBI lineage: Bacteria > Bacillati > Candidatus Dormiibacterota > Candidatus Dormiibacterota bacterium. The sequence continues at coordinate 151 of DASXNK010000066.1, forward strand.
TGGTGGGCGGTGACCTTCCCCGCGCAGACGCTCGTCCACGACGGGCTGCTTCCCGGAAGCTCGCCACCGCCGGGGCGCAGCCCATCGAGGACGATCGACAGGTAGCGCCGCCAGAGGTCCGGCCCCACCTGCTGCAGCTCTGCGGCGGTGTGCGCCACCGCCATCCCCAGAACGACCACGTCCTCGTAGCCGACGTCATCGCGCACCTCGCCGGAGCGCTGGGCCGCCGCCACCAGACGCGCGGCGAGCTCGCTGAGCTCGGTGCGCAGCGCCTCCAGCCGCGGGTCGGCGAGGACTCCCGCCGGCATGCACTCGAGAAGGGCACGGTCGCGGAGCTGCCAGTCGATCATGCGCTCCATGAACCCGCGAAGCGCGGCGCCGGGTGAGCCGCCGGCCGGCTGCGCACTCTCCTCGTCGATGCGCTCGCGCATCACCCGCTCGACGACCGCGGCGATCAGGTCCTCCTTCTGCGCGAAGCGCCGGAAGATGGTCGCGTTGCCGACGCCGGCGCGGCGGGCCACCTCGGCGACCCCCGCGCTCAGGCCGTTCTCGGCGAACACCTCGCGTGCCGCGCCGAGGATCAGTGCCAGGTTGCGTCGCGCGTCGGCGCGGAGCGCCTCGTCGGCGATCGGGGTCATGCCGCGACCTCCTCGTCCGCCGCCGTCGCGGCGAGCCCGGGGCTGCCGCCGGCGATGTCCGACACGTCGCTGCGCCGCACCATCACCGCGAGCAGGCCCACCGCCAGCGCCATCATCACCGCGGCGGCGACGTAGGCGATGTGGAAGCCGTCGAGCTGCGCGCTTGCCAGGTCGACCCGGGTGGGGGCCCGGTGCAGCGCCGCGACGGCGCCGGCGGCGTGCGAGGTGGCGATGGTCGAGAGCATGGCGAGGCCGAGCGCGCCGCCGACCTGCTGGGCGGTGTTGAGCAGCCCCGAGGCGAGGCCGGAATCCTCGTCGGCGACCCGGGTGGTGGCCATCAGCGTCATCGGCACGAAGACCAGGCCCATGCCCACGGCGATGGTGAGCAGCCCCGGCAGCAGCTGGGTGAGGTAGCTGCCGTCGAGGGTGGTCCGGTCGAGGCTGAGCAGGCCGATCGCGGCCAGGCCGAGGCCGAGGAGGGCGACACCGCGGACGCCGAGCACCCGGATCAGCACCTGCGCCAGGCCGGCCCCGACGCCGATGCACAGCGCCACCGGCAGGAAGGCGAAGCCGGCGCGCAGCGGCGTGTAGCCGAGCACCTCCTGGACGTAGATGGTGGCGAAGAAGAACATCGCGAACATGCCGGCGACCGCCAGGAACATGACCAGGTTCGAGCCGGCGAGCGAGCGGATCCGGAAGATGCGCATCGGCATCAGCGGCGCGTCGTGGCGGGTCTCGATGACGAGGAAGGCGGCGAGCAGCGCGACCGCAGCGGCGCCCAGGGCGAGTGTGGTCGGCGAGGTCCATCCCGAGGTCCCGGTCCGGACGATGGCGTAGACGGCGAGCATCAGGCCGCCCGTGACCGTGACCGCACCCCAGGCGTCGAGCGAGCGCCGGCCGCCCACGGCGGCACGCGACTCCGGGATGTAGCGCATCGAGAGCAGCACCCCGAGGGCGCCGACGGGGACGTTGACGATGAACACCCACTGCCAGGAGGCGATGTCGGTGAGGATGCCGCCGAGCAGCAGCCCGATGGCGCCACCACCGGCCGCGATCCCGCTCCAGACGCCCAGCGCACGGGTGCGCGCCTCACCCTCTGCGAAGGTCGTGGTGATGATCGACAGCGCCGCGGGGCTGACCAGTGCGCCGCCCACGCCCTGGAGGGCGCGGCCGGCGATGAGCATGCCCGGGGTCACCGCGAGCGCATCGATCAGCGACGCGACGCTGAACACCGCGATGCCGGCGACGAAGAGCCGGCGGCGGCCAAGGAGATCCGCGGCGCGGCCGCCGAGCAGCAGCAAGCCGCCGAAGGTCAGCGTGTATGCGTTGACCACCCACTGCAGATCCGCGGCTGCGAAGTGCAGCCCCCGCTGGATGCTCGGCAGTGCGACGTTCACCACGGTCGCGTCGAGAACGACCATGAACTGGCCGAGGCAAACGAGCACGAGGACCAACCAGGCCGGGGACGTGCGCGCGGCGCGCCGGACGGGGGAGGGGGTGGCGAGCATGCCGTGCGCTCCTCGAAAAGTGGAACAGGTGGTCCACTTACCCTATCGTGCGGACCGGACTGCTCAGTCCGCTTTCCCTCACAGCCGGGTGACGGCTCGGTGACGACACCTCCGGTTGACCCCGCGGGCCGGCGCGGGCCACGATCGCCCGGCGCCCATACGGGCGGGAGGTGATCGCGATGACCGATGGCGTCCGGGGAGCGGTCGCGAGGTACGGCGCCCTGGTGGCGGCGGTCCACCGCGCGGTCGTGCACTCGGCGGGGGACACATCGGCGGCGGCCCGGCAGGCGGCGCTCTCGGGGGAGCCCGCCGAGGGCGCCCTCGGGAGCTACCTGGACAAGGTGCGGCGCCACGCCCACCGCATCACCGACGAGGACGTCGGCGCGCTGCGGGCCGCGGGCCTGTCGGAGGACGCCATCTTCGAGCTCACCGGGGCCGCGGCCGTGGGCGCCGCCGAGGTCCGGCTCGCGGCCGGGCTCGCCGCGCTGGGGATGCCCTCCAGGGAGGCGCACTGATGCGGCTGGCCGTCCTCGACGGCGGCCACCGGCTGCGCAACCGGCTGTTCCTCCGGGTTGTGGGCGCCATGTCGCCGGGCGGCCGTCCCCCCGACGTCCTCAGGACCCTCCAGTACCGTCCCGCGATGCTCGGCGGGCCGCTCTCCGAGATCACCCAGGCGGTGATGCGGGGGCCGTCGGAGTGGAGCGTCGGTCAGCGCGAGCTGTTCGCCGCCTTCACCTCGAAGCTCAACGCCTGCCTCTTCTGAACGGGTGCTCACGGCGCGGTCGCGTCGTTGGGGCTGGGCGAGGAGACCACCGCCCGGGTGCTGGCCGACTACCGGTCGGCGCCGATCGAGGAATCCCTGCGCGCGACCCTCGCTCTGCTGGAGCGTGTGACGCTCACTCCCGACGAGGTGACGGAGGCGGACGCCGCCGCGGTGCGCGCCGCCGGGGTCTCCGACGCCGCGATCGT